>JBDKGQ010000062.1:0-6483 GCA_039798145.1 Bacteroidota bacterium | reverse complement strand
AAATTGAATTTTATCAGAAAAACTAGTCCAACCACTACTAAAACGCAATAAGGATGAAGAAATTTTTACTGCTTTTGGGATTTACTTTTTTTGTTAGCTATGGGTTCTCTCAAACTTATGGCAACGAATGGATATCTTTCATCAATGGACAGCCTTATTCCAGTCAGCAGTATTTTCGAATTGGCGTTTGGAAAGATGGCGTTTACCGATTAACCTATAACGATCTTCAAAATTCAAGTGTACCTGTTAATGCATGGTTTAGTCCTGATCGTTATCAATTATTTCATCGCGGCAAAGAACAATTTATTCGTGTATTAGATAATGACCAAAATGGGATTTTCAATAATGGTGATTTTATTGAGTTTGTAGGAAATAAAAATGATGGAGCGTTTGATGCACAGGTTTATGACACCATCACTTCTCATCCTAATCCGTATCAGAGTTTGTTTAATGATACTGCTGCGTATTACCTGACGTACAATTTGAATTCGACTACAAATCGCAGAATGAAAATTGAAAATGATCAAAACTTTTCTGCTTATCCAACAGCATCGCTGTTAAAAGTTACAGAGGTAAAAACAGCTGCCCAAGATTATAACATCGGTGATAGAGATGCAAATTCTATTGCTGATAATTCATACACTCAGGGAGAAGGATTTTATTTTAATAAAGTAAGCTACAATCAAAATGCAAGTGTTGATTTTACAATTAATAAATCTAATAGTTCTGTTAATGTTCCTGAAGTGGAAATGGTGCAAATGGGCGCCAATGCATTATCTCATCCTTACAGTGTTTTAGTAAATGGGACAACTATTACAAGTAATGCAATATATGGTTATACGCTGAATAAAGATGTTTTGCCTGTTTCTATTTTTCCTACCAGCGGAAATTTAAATGTTAAGTTGCAGCCATTAGCGGATGCAGCAAATCCGTTTAATGCTAATTACATGAATCTAGGTTATGTAAAAATAACGTATGATCGCACTACTGATTTTTCTGGAGAGACTTTTCCAGGGAAATATTACTTAGATCAAAACAATAGCAAGTACGTTGTTAATTTTTCCAATGTTAATTCAAATAATCCATTGCTGTATGTTGTCGATAATGATACAGTACATTTAGTAACCATAAATACTACAAGCGGTAATTTCAATGTACTAATTCCTGCATATAATGGGAAAAGTAATTTGTTGTTGATGGACAATAGTCAGGTGTTTTATTCATCAGGAAATGTAACCATCGAATCAGTTAATAAAGATCCTAATCCGAATACGTATGCTCGCTTTACAAACTTTAAAGTTACGGGCGCAACATCTGATTTTTTAATTGTTTCTCATCGTGCATTATGGACAGGTGCAAATGCGTATGCAGCGTATAGAAATACGAAAGGGTATTCATCATTGTTGGTGGATGTAAACGAATTATATGATCAATTTGCATGGGGTATTCGTCAGCATCCTCAATCGATACGTAGTTTTTCTGATTACATGATTGATAACGCTGCTGGCTATCCGAAGTATCTGTTGTTTTTAGGTAAGGGGATTATGGTTCCAGATGCCCGTTCGGGAGTTGGTCATAGTTTAAACTTTGTTCCTACATGGGGAGAGCCATCGTCTGATCAGTTGTTCACATCAAAATTAAATTCTAATAAATTTATTCCTGAGCTTGCTACCGGAAGAATAGCTGCTACTAGTAATGATGATATTACCGCTTACTTGAATAAGTTAATTGAGTTCGAGAGTAATCAATTGCAACCTCCCTCTTTATGGATGAAAAATGTATTGCACTTTGGCGGGGGTACTGATTTAAACGAACAGAATGTATTAGCTGCAAAACTGAGTGCGTATGCGCAAGTTGTTCAAGATACTTTATTTGGTGGTAAGGTTTATACATTTTTGAAAAACTCAAGCGCTCCAATTCAAATCAATCAAAGTCAGTATTTACAATCGTTGATTGATTCAGGTTCTACGATGATGACGTTTTACGGTCATGCGGCTGGAACTTCATTCGATATTAGTACTGATGCTCCTGAGAATTATAATAACAAAGGAAAGTATCCATTAGTCCTTGCACAGAGTTGTTATGTTGGAGATATTTTCACTACTTCCAAATTATTGAATGAACGATTTGTATTAACGCCTGATAAAGCAGCAATTGGATTTGTGGCTGTGCCTGATAAAGGAATTATCGAAGAGTTGGATGCATATTCTACAGAATTGCATCAGCAATTATTCCGTTTGAATTATGGTAAGAGTGTATGTGAATCGATGAATAAAACCATCAACACATTAATCAATGCTAATCCAGGATACAAAAATGTTTGTATGAGTATGACGATGCATGGAGATCCTGCTATCAATTTAAACTCCTACGAATTACCTGATTATTCCATTGATAATTCATCCATCATTTTTGATCCACAGGTTGTAACTACAGAACTTGATTCCTTTAATGTGAAAGTAGCTATTACTAATCTTGGAAAGAATACTTCAGCAAGTATGCGTATGTTGATTAGCCGACGTATGCCCGATGGCGTTAGTAAGCGTGATACTATTGTCATCGTCCCTTATATTTCTTATATTGATACAATTTCTGTTAAATTGCCGGTTGATTTTAGAGAAGGTCCGGGTCTAAATACTTTTGAAGTAACAGTAGATGCTTTCAATGAAGTACAAGAAATTAACGAGTCATCAAATAATTTTGCATCGGTAACACTTCAAATAACCAGTACGGATATTAATCCTGTTTTTCCTTCTGAATTTGCGATTATACCAAATGATACGGTAACCTTAAAAGCCACTACAGCAAATTTATTTTCTAATCCTAAAAATTACGTTTTCGAAATCGATACATCCGCAGTATTTAATAGCCCTGCGAAATTAAATACTGTTATCTCTAATGTTTATGGTGTTGTCAGTTGGACCGTTCCGCAAACACTAACGGATAATCAGGTTTATTATTGGCGTGTTGCGAATGATTCCATACAAAATGTAGATACCGCTATTGCCAATAAATTTCAATGGAAATACAGTTCGTTTATTTACAAGCAAGGAATTACTGGATGGTCACAGGCCGATTATCCGCAATTTCAGAAAGATGAATTGACAAATATTATTCGCCAAAATGCTATTCGCTATTTCGAATTTATTAATTCACAATATGCGCTTGCTATTACGCACTCAGGAACACGTCCTTCTTATGAAATCAATGGAATTAATATCGACTATGGTGGTTGTAATTATGCACCTCAGATAGCTATTGCGGTATTAGATTCAATAGACTTCGAACATCCATGGCAAACAGATTCATGTATTCGTTATTTTGGTAATTACAACTATTATAATTGCGCTACGCATATTGGTTGTAATCGTTATCGTCCGGATAAATTTTTCTTATTTAACACTGCCTATCCTGCACAAACGGATAGTTTGGTGGATATGATTTTAAATGATGTTCCCAATGGTAATTATATTTTAAGCTGGACAGTTTTCGATGTGCCGTTTGATACGCTAACCGTATTGAAAAATGGATTTGCTGCTTTAGGTTCTACGCAGTATGCAAGCCTTACTTCGCAGGATAAATATATCTTCTTTATGAAGAAAGGAGATCCATCTACGGAGCAGTTTCAGAAAGGAACATATCCAGTTGATGATTTACGTATAGACTATACGTTACAACGTGATTGGGACAAAGGGTTTTATACATCGACTAAAGTAGGCCCAGCAGCTTCATGGTCTTCGGTGCATTGGGATTTTGCCTCTACCGAATCAAGTGCATCTCCTGATTCAGTGATGTTAAGTGTAATTGGAGTCAATGCAGTAGGACAAGAATTTACATTGTTATCAGGCGTGCAACAAAATACTAAGGATTTTTCAATATCAAACATCGATGCTTCAATCTATCCATACTTAAAATTAAAATTATATGCGCAAGATGGAACCAACAGAACTCCGCCACAACTAACTAAATGGCAAGTGTATTACGATCCAGTTCCAGAAGGAACAATTAATCCAACATACTTTACTTTCAATTCAGATACAGTTCAAGAAGGACAAAATGTAAATCTGAAAATTGCATTTGAAAATATCAGTACTGTTGCTATGGATTCGTTGTTAGTTGATTATTATTTGTTCAATCAGCAAAATGTGCGTTACGATTTAGCAACCGTTCGTTTACCTCGTAATCTTTCTGCTGGTGATACCATCATGACAGGCATTACTTTTAACTCTCGCGATTTAGTAGGTGCTAATACGTTATGGGTAGAAGTAAATCCTCGTAATGATCAACCAGAGCAATATCATTTTAACAATCTGACAAGCATCCGTTTTAATGTAAATCGCGACATAACAAATCCATTATTAGATGTTACGTTTGATGGTTCTCATATTTTAAATGGAGATATTATTTCTGCAAAGCCAACTATTAACATTCAATTGCTGGATGAAAATAAATTCATTGCATTGAATGACACCAATAATTTTAGAGTGTCGATTACTGATCCTGATGGATTAGTTCGATTTGTACCTTTTGAAATAGCATCAAGTGCAAATACAGAACAACAATTATTACAATGGATTCCTGCAAGTCTTCCGAAGAATAGTTTCAATATTATTTATCAGCCAACATTATTGAAAGATGGCATGTATACGTTGAATGTGCAGGCAACCGATGAATCAGGAAATCAAAGTGGATTGAACGATTATAAAATACAGTTCGAAGTCGTGAACAAGAGCACGATTACGGAAGTGATTAATTATCCAAATCCGTTTAGTACTTCAACTCGTTTTGTATTTACGTTAACAGGTAGTGAAGTGCCCGACGACTTTCGCATTCGCATTATGACTGTAAGTGGAAAAATTGTACGTGAAATTAGCAGATCAGAAATAGGGGATATCCATATCGGTAGAAATATCACTGATTTTGCATGGGATGGTAAAGATCAGTTTGGTGATCAGCTAGCAAATGGGGTTTACCTGTACAATGTTATCACTGGAATGAACGGAGCAGAAATTGAAAAGCGCGAAACTACTGCAGATCAATATTTCAAAAAGGGTTGGGGTAAAATGTATTTAATGAGATAAAAAATTATGAAAAAATTGTTTTTAGTTATAAGCATTCTTGCAATTATTACTTCTTGTAAAAAAGAAGAGACACCAACGAGTGTTAATCCTTCTCCAAAATTAATTATTAAAATTGAGGTAGATTCAACATTAGCTCGCTTAGGGAATAATGGTTTGCCAGTTGCAATGCCAGTTGGACATGCAGGACAAAATCCTTTGTTCTCAAAAATAGCTGCGCATTATTTAGAATTTAGTCAGAATGCCTACACCATGATTGGCGCTGGTGATGTTTTGTATCACGCCGAAGAAACAACACAAGGAGGTGCAACAGCTATTGATTTTTCCAAATCGAAATTGATTACACCAGGACAAACATTTTTAGAATTGCCTCTATCAGATTTAGGTGTAGGTACGTACGATTATGCACGTATGTCGTTATCATATCAAAATTATGATGTACAATTTTATTTTGCGGGAATGCCATTTACTGGTCGTGTAGCAAGTTTTGTTGGATATAATACATATGTCGGTAGTTATAAAATTAAGGATTCAACAGTGAATGTGAATGCTAATAAATTACAAGGGTATTGGGGTGTTGAAACTATGTATAATGTAACCACTGGACAAAGTCCTGCAGGTGCGACTACGGTTCCTAATCCGATTTTTAATACTTCGCCAATTCCTGCTGGCTCTTGTTTGGTAACAGGTCAATTTAATTCGCCTTTAACTATTACGGGGTCAGAGACAAGCGATATTACAGTAACCATGAAATTGTCCATCAATAAGAGTTTTGAATGGATTGATATTAATGGAAACGGGAAATGGGATGTGGATGTAGCAGGGGAAACAGTGGTTGATATGGGTCTGAGAGGATTGTTTCCTACGCATAATCATTAGCATTCTCGTTAGGCAGCTTTTGTTCTTAATTAGTTTTGCCTATATTTGAAATACTTAAAAGCCAAACTATACACAATGATTACTCGATTAAAAGCGCTATTATTAGCTGCTGTGATTGCTGTACCGACTATTTCATTCGGTCAGGACTGGGTTACAAAAATGAATGACCCTAATGTGAACTTTTTTGAAGTTCAAAATTCGTTTAACAAGTATGCTGCAAAGAAAGATCGCGAAGTAGAACGCGAAAGAAAAAGAGCATCTAAAAGAAAAGGCGAGCCTCTTTCAGAAGAAGAGTCAGAAATTCCGGGATATTTCCAATACAAGCGTTGGGAACATTTCATGACTCCTCGTGTTTCATCAACTGGCGAACGTTTCGATCCGGCAACTGCTTATCGCGAGATGGAGCGCTATAACCAACAACATGGAATTTTTAATTCTGGTAACTGGACATTATTAGGTCCTGTTTCTGCAGTTCCTTCTAATGGTGGTAATGCAGGTCGTTTGAATTTTGTTCGATTTGATCCTA
>JBDKGQ010000061.1:0-6902 GCA_039798145.1 Bacteroidota bacterium | reverse complement strand
CAATAAATGTTGGTAATCCCGCATCTTATGCATATGATTCAATCATGGTCATGGAAATAGGTGTTAATTCAGAGGCATTATTTAGTAAGCAAAATGATGTTTCTACATCAGGTTTAAATGCTGATCTAAATGCACTTGCAATGGCATTCCCAATTGTAAAAAACAAGTTAGGATTTTCATTCGGAATTATTCCGTTTAGTAGTACAGGATATAATATCGTATCAGCATCAAATATTGATACCTTGAATCAAACTTCAGATATTAATTATATATACAAGGGAACCGGGGGATATACAAAGTATTATTTGGGTGCTGGATTGAAAATTACAAAATCCCTTTCGGTAGGTTTTAATGCTGATTATTTATTTGGCAATGTTATCAATCAACGAAAGGAAGAATTTACAAATTCAATTTTCTTCAATACGAATTATCAGGATGAATTAAGTTTGAGTGATTTTTATTTTGAGTATGGTGCTAATTGGAAGCATTCATTAAAAAATGATAAATCTATTGCAATAGGATTAACTGCTTCTCCCTCACAAAAAATAAGTGGAGAGAGAAATATTCTTTGGTTGAATTATAAAAAAGGTGCGACAGGTTTTGATGTAATTAAAGACACCGTTTTTCTTTCTTTAGAAAATCAGGGAGAGGTTGTTATGCCTTCTAGTTACGGAATAGGTTTTTGTGTTTCAAAGCTGAATAAATGGAATTATGGTGCTGATTTTAAAGTTCAAAACTGGAGTGATTATGAGTCGTTCGGAGTTAAGGATAATTTGAACAATAGCTATTCACTTTCAGTAGGTGGAAGTTATGTTCCAAATAATTTGCTTTCATCAAAATATGCAAGCCGAATTGAATATCGTTTTGGAGCTTACTACAACAAATCGTATTTAAATCTGAATAACAACGCTGATCTAAATGATTTGGGAATATGTTTGGGCGTTGGATTACCACTAAAACGCAGTTTTCAATCTAAGGTAAATTGTAGTTTGCAATTTGGAAAGCGCGGTACATTAAACGATAATCTTGTTAGAGAGCAATATATTCGTTTGTCAATTGGATTAACTTTTAACGAAGTATGGTTCATTAAAAAGAAATATGATTAATATTTTAATCTAATGGCATTTCTGAAAAAGCTTTTATTAATGATGTTTCTTTCATGGTTTTTCGCATCCTGTGAAAACAATGAAAGTGAAATATCTCGAATTACAGCAAGGCCCAATGATCCGGTAGAAGAAATTACTGGTTTACAAACAATATATAGTGATTCTGGCGCTGTTAAAGTACTTTTAGAAGCGCCTACGATGAAAAAAATCTTGTTGCCTAAGCCAATAACAGAGCTATCAAAAGGAATGAAGATTAGCTTTTACGATGTAAATATGAATGTGATTTCTAGAATGAAATCTAGTTATGCCATCCATTACGAGCAAGAGCATAGATGGGAAGCCCGCAATAATGTAGAGGTTGTAAATTTGAAAGGTGAGAAGCTTAATACAGAAAAACTTATTTGGGATGAGCGAGAGAATAAGCTTTTATCGGATAATTTTGTTAAAATTACAACCAGTAAGGAAATTATAATGGGCAATGGGTTTGAAGCTGATCAGGATTTTAGCCATTATAAAATCTTTAATGTTACAGGTCACATTACGTTAAATCAATGAATATTTACCGACTGCTTGAGATTTGCTGGTTAATACTGACATTATTGGCAGTGGCAGTAGGCATTTTTAAAAGCCTAACAGAGTCGGCATTATCTGGGCTTTGGTTTTTTTTATTGGCATTTTTCACCAGTATATTTTGGATAGCTCGTCGATCACAAAGGACAAAAAGCGAGTCGGAAGCAGATAATTAGTCTTACTTTTATAATATTCCTTAAGTGGATGCTTTTATCAATTGATAAAGAGTTGTATATTCGCAACCTTAATTACGGAATAAAATAGATTACTATGGCAGTTATTGAAAAAATAAGAAGCAAATCAGGCCTTCTTATTGGAATTATCGGATTTAGTTTAGTAGCCTTTGTTTTGGGTGATTTATTCTCATCAAAAAACGGTTTTTTCGGAAGTTCTGATAACACAGTCGGAATTATTGGAGGCAACAAGGTTGATTTGATGGATTACAATTCACGCGTTGAAGAATTTGTTGAGAATTATAAATCTCAGACGCAAAATCAGACGGTTGATCAGGCTACAATGGATCAGATCAGAGAGCAAGCATGGAATAAATTCGTTAACGATTTTGTAATGGTTGAACAATACAAAAAGTTAGGTTTAACGTGTTCAGCTGATGAATTATTTGATATGGTTCAGGGTAAAAATATAGACCCACAAATTCGTCAGGCATTTACTGATCCTAAAACTGGTCAGTTTAGTCCATCTGCAGTTATTCAGTTTTTGAAAAACAAAAACAATGACCCTAAGGCTTCTGAGCAATGGGCTGCATTTGAAAAGGCGCTTAAGGAAAAGCGAATTGCTGAAAAATATAATGAGCTAGTTAAAGGTGGATTGTACATTACTAAAGATGAAGCTAAAGATAATTTCATTGATATGAACAGAACAGCATCTGTGAAATATGTTATGATTCCTTACGCTTCTGTAGTTGATACTACTATTCAGGTTTCTGATGCAGATTTGAAAGCTGTTTATAACGAAAATTTAAAGAAATATAAGCAACAAGACTCTCGTTCAGTTGAGTATGTTGCATTTAATGTGAAACCTTCAGACGTGGATGTGAAGGCAGCTTCAAGTGACTTTGCTAAGATGTTAGAGGAGTTCAGAACAACGTCTAATGATTCTGCATTTATTGCTTCTAACTCTGATCAACCATTAGATAATACTTACCACAAGAAAGGAACTTTACCTTTTAATATTGATTCAGCAATGTTTTCTGCTGCAGTAGGAACTGTAATGGGGCCATTTGATATGAACGGTGTTTACTCAGCATCTAAATTGATTGCTGTTAAATCAATGGCTGATTCAGTTAAGGCACGTCATATCTTATTGAAGGTAGAGCCAGGTAAGGCAGATGTAGCTAAAGCAACAGCTGATAGCATCATTAAAGCAATTAAAGGTGGTGCTAAGTTCGAAGATATGGCAACTAAATATTCAGTTGATCAGGCTGCTAATGCGAAAGGTGGTGATTTAGGTTGGTTTAATTATCAAATGATGGTTGAGCCATTTAGTGAAGCATGTTTTAGCTCTTCAAAAGGTGCGCTGATCACTGCAGAAACGCAGTTCGGTTTGCATGTTATTGAAGTAACGGATATGAGTGCTGCTTCTAAGCAAGTTAAAGTTGCTTCTTTAGTGAAAAAGGTTGAAGCAAGTGCAAAAACAATCCAAACGATTTATACAAAAGCAAACGAATTTGCTAATAAGTTCAATACATCTGAAGGATTTGACAAGGGAATTAAAGATCAAAATTTGACAAAATTATCTGAACAAAATATCCAAGAAAACAATCGTCAGGTTGGTGGTTTTGAAAATTCACGTGAGTTAATCCGTTGGTCTTTCAAAGCTAAAATTGGTGAAGTTTCTAAAGCATTTGATTTTGGTAACGCATATGTTGTAGCTAAGCTTACTGATATTCGCGAAAAAGGTACAGCCACTTTAGATCAAGTTAAAGAGCAAGTAACAATGGACGCTCGTAAAGAAAAGAAGGCGCAGATGTTTATTGATCAGCTTACAAAAGCTGGTTCTTCAAATATCGATGGAATCGCTGCCAAAGTAAAGCAAACTGTTATGGCTGCTGAGAATGTTTCTTTTGCATCACCTTTCTTAGGTAATGCAGGATTTGAAGGTGCTGTAGTGGGTAACTTAATGACATTAAAAGCAGGACAAGTTTCTAAGCCGATTAAGGGAAATGCTGGGGTTTATGTAGTTGTAGTTAATAATTATAATGACCCAACATTGCCAAAAGAATTTAAGGAGTCTGCAAATCAATTGAAGCAACAATTACAAGGACGTGCACAGTACGAAGTTGAAAATGCATTGAAAGAGAAAGCAGATATTACAGATCACAGAGGAAGATTCTATTAGGATTTTACATACAAAGGAAAAGGGAGAATTATTATTCTCCCTTTTTTTATTTCCATAAGTTCTTATGTTCAAGCTTTACTTTTCCTTTGAAAAATAGCTTCGTGCTTTCTGCGAAGGCCGCAGTATAATCAGAAACGAAAAAATGATGCTTTGTTTTTTTGCCCATGTTTAAAAGCGCATGCTTCTCTAGAATTTCTTTTGTATGGTTGGCAACTATTCCAGCTGTATCGAATAATGTTACCTTGCCTTTGTAAAATTGTTCAATTTCAGGTTTAATTAATGGGTAATGAGTGCATCCTAAAATCAAACTATTAACTCCTTTTAATTTCGGGCGAGAAAGATAGTCGTTGATAATTGTTTTGGAAATTTTATTGTTGAAAAAGCCTTCTTCAATCATTGGAGCCAGAAGTGGAGTTGCTAATGATGCAACTTGTAATTTTTTATTTTTTGATTTGATTTTCTTAGCGTAGATATCAGTTTTAATGGTCGCTTTTGTGCCGATTACACCAACAGATTTTAACTTAGGTTGTGTTGAAACAAAATCGACTACAGGGTCAATCACATTAATAACAATCGCTTTGTTCCCTATGTGCATCTTGATTAAATCATATGCAACAGATGAAATACTATTACAAGCAATCACAATTACTTTGCAATTATAAGTCATGAGAAAATCACTTATGGCAAGCGCCCATTTCTTTATCGATTCTGGTGACTTATCGCCATAGGGTAGGTGAGCTGTATCCCCAAAATATACAATTTGTTCGTGAGGCATTAACGTATTAATTGCACTTGCAACGGTTAATCCGCCAATACCTGAATCAAAAATACCTAAAGGCCTAGTAGCATCACTTTTTTTCTTTGCCATAAAACAAAATTGATAAAAAAAATAAAGCCCCGAGATTTAATCGAGGCTTTTTATAAACGATACTAGTTAATTACTTAATTCCAAGTTTAGTTTTTACTAACGGAAGGATATCATCCGATTCTTGAGCAAATAGTAAATTTCCACCTGGCATACTATCAAAAATATAAGAATATCCTTTTTCTTTTGCTACAGCGTTGATAGCATCCTGAGCTTTTTTAATAATTGGGCCATTTAACTCTTCTTGCTTTTTCTGTAAAGAAGTTTGTGCTGATTCCTGAAATGCTTGAATTCTATCCTCTAAGTCAGTAATTTCTTTTTGCTTTGCTTCTTTAATTGGGTCTGCCATTGAAGCTTCTTTCGATTTGTAATCAGAAACTTTTGCTTGGTATTCTGCTCCCATCGTTTTAAATTGGGAATCTAATGTAGCTTTAAATTTAGCTAGGGTTGAGTCCGCAGCTTTTAATTCAGGCATTATTGCAAATAATTCATTTGAATTGATATGTCCGAATTTTAATGTTGATTGAGCGTTACAAAAATTTGTTAAACTTAAGAATACACCAAACGCAACTGCAATTAATTTCTTCATGATTTTTACTTTATTTGATTTTAGGTTGATTATTTTCTGTCTTCAGTGCCACCTTGTGGCTTACTGTCGCCTCCAGATTTAGAGTCGCCAGCACCATTTGATTTACTACCCGCTTTATATCCCATTGAAGCAAGAACCTCGTCGCTCTTGTCGTATTTCGCGTTAGTATAAAGCATTGTTAAGTCGCCTGATTTATCAAAAATAACTGCATAGCTTTGATCGGTTGCGATTTTCTTAACAGCATTGTAAATTTTATCTTGTAAAGGCTTAATTAACTCTTGCTTCTTCTTAAAAAGCTCTCCTTCGTAACCGAATTTTGCCTTTTGAAACTCTTTTACTTCCTTTTCTTTGTTCGTGATTTCAAGTTCACGTTTTTTCTTCATGTCCTCAGTTAAAAGGATCTGCTCTGCTTGATAATCTTTGTAAAGTTTATCAATAATAGCATATTTACTTTCTATCTCTTTTTGCCAGCTTATGCTTAACTGATCGAGTTGTTGTTGTGCAGCTTTATATTCTGAAATATTGTCTAAAATATACTGACTATCAATAAAAGCATATTTCTGTGCACATGCAGGTTTCATTGCTATAGCAATAAAAAACACTAATAGGGTTACCAATTGTTTTTTCATAAATTTCTTTTTTTTGAGGCACCTAATATTCATGCCAAATTTACCAATTTATTTTTAACCAGAGAGTAGAAATTAGAATTGCTGTCCGATAGTAAAGTGGAAGTTAGATCCACTATAAACTTTACTGCCTTCAATATCATCAAACCCATAACCCCAATCCAAGCCCAACAAGCCGAACATCGGTAAGAATATTCTTACTCCCATTCCTGCAGAACGTTTTAATGAGAATGGATTAAAGTTCTTCATTCCTAAGTAGTTGTTACCTCCTTCAATAAATCCAAGCGTATAAATAGTAGCCGAGGGATTCAATGAAATAGGGAAACGAAGCTCTACAGTGAATTTATCGTATGCGGTACCTCCGATATTGCTTCCATTTACTTTCGGAGTACTCTACAGTGAATTTATCGTATGCGGTACCTCCGATATTGCTTCCATTTACTTTCGGAGTAACTGAGTTGTTGTCATAACCTCTTAAAGCAATAATTTCCCTTCCATCTAATGAATAGCCAGAAAGACCATCTCCCCCTACATAAAATCGTTCAAACGGACTCTGGCCAATATCTTTATTATAGAATCCTAAAAATCCGAATTGTGCTTTACTGTATAGAACGAATTTGCCTACACTCTTATAGCTTGCTGCACTGAATTTCCATTTATGATATTCAATCCATTTATATTTTTCTGTGGCAATAGCAGTTTTATAGTCGGTTTTCTCATCAAATAAAGAAAAAGGAGGAGTTAACTGCACTGTGAAATTCAACTGTGATCCGGTTCTTATCCAAACA
>JBDKGQ010000060.1:0-6554 GCA_039798145.1 Bacteroidota bacterium | reverse complement strand
TGAATGCCATTTGGCTTTCTTCCTTTTCCTGGCTCTGGAATGGCCATCGCTGTTTTCGGTAATCCGCCTAAATCAGATTTTAATTTTGATAAGAAATCATCTGAATAGTTACCTGCAATTCCAATCGTTAAATTGTTTGTTCCAAAGAAGTTTTTATAGTGCGATCTAACATCATTTAATGTAATACTGTTTACACCATCCGCTGTTCCATCTACTAAATGCGCCATGTTCGTTCCTCTGAATAAAAAGTTTTCTAAATACTTTTTACTGTACTCTTCATCCGAAGAAGAATGAATTACTTCGCTCACATAATTTAATTGATTGGATTTAGCACGAGAAAAATCATCATCAGCAAATCTTGGATTTCTTAGCAAGTCAATTATAATGGGATAGAATTTATCAAGATTATCTTTGTGAACTTCAAATGTAAATACGGTTACTTGCTTATCAACTGAAGCATAATAACTCGCCGCCCAAGGATAGATTAAATCTTTAATCTCTGTGCTTGTCATTTTACCAGTTCCACCGTCTGCAACAACACTTGCAGTTAATGAAGTCAATCCTTCTTTTCCAACAGGATCACAAATTGACCCATTCTTGAACATTAATTTTACAACTACTAAATCTGATTTAGGTAGTTTTAGTTCTACTACATCGGCTGCATTAACCTGCAGACCTAGGATGAATAGAAATAGTATGGCGATTATTTTTTTCATTGGTAGTAATTATTTTATTGGACAATTATCGGCTCCTGAAATTGTTCCGATTGTTAATCCTGTAGATACATAATATTTATTCGCTGCATTCATTAAATCTTGCGGAGTTACTTTTTCATATTGCGCATAAGAACGATTTATTGATTCTGCATCTCCCGTTACCCAGATATATCCCGCAAGTGCCTCAGCTATATTAGTTGGACTATCCATACCCATTGCAAAGCTGTATTTCATTCGCATTTTAGCTTGCTCTAACGTTGTCGCATCTACTAAAGTAGTCTTTGATTTTTCAATCGCCTTAATAATTACGTCTTTTACATACTGCATATCTTTTTCATCTACCAAGGAAGCACTAATCATACTTAAGTAAGGATCTCTTGTGTTATATGCGCCGCCACCGATGTTACGAATCTTTTGTTCCTCAATTACAAGTTGCTTATACAAGTCCGATTTTTCAGAAAATAAAATCGTATTTAATAAATCCAATGCAGGCATATCAATTTTAGAATCATCGAATGCAGGCGACTTATAATTCAAAGAAACTACTGGAGGGAAATTAGGAACCTTTACATGTGCATAACGCGTTTCTGTTTGAGCAGGCTCAACCGGAATTTTACTTACATAATTTCCGCGCTGCCATACACCAAAGTATTTTTCTGCTAATTTGTTTACCGCATCTGGATTAACATCTCCAACAACCAAAATAGTCGCATACTCCGGACGATAAAAATTCTTGAAAAAATCTAATGAGAAATCATATTGATTAGGCATATCCACTACATCGGCAAAAAATCCCATCGTGGTATGCTTGTAGGTATGTGATGTAAATGCCACATCATTCATTTTTTCATCTAATTGCTCATACGGACTTGCAGAGTTTTTAGTGTACTCTCCTTTCACCGCACCAGCTTCTGTTTTAAAATCCTGAACAGAATATTTCAGATTCATAAAACGATCTGATTCCAATTCAAACATTTTATCTAACATCGACGCATTACCGGTCATATGATAAACTGTTCTATCTAACCAAGTGTTTGCATTCGCACTTGCACCAGTTGCTTTTAATGCGTTACTATAGGCTTCCTTCGGATATTTTTCTGTTCCGCGAAACATCATATGCTCAAAGAAATGGGCAAAGCCTGTACGACCTGCATCTACTTCATCACGAGAACCAACACGCATGATAATATAAAACGCTGCTAATCCCGGACTGTCGTAAGGAACAGTAACGACATTTAATCCGTTAGCCATTTTTGTTTGATAAATAGGATAAGGCAATATCTTATCGCCAGGACCTCCAATAACTACCATCGAATTGATCGTAATTAAGAGTAGTAAAGAGATTATTTTTTTCATAAGTATATTTTAGATAGTTAACAATCCGCCATTCACGTGTAATGTCTGGCCAGTAATATAAGTCGACATATCGCTAGCTAGGAAAATACAAGCATTAGCAATGTCTAGTGGAGTTCCACCGCGCTTCATTGGAATTTGTTCTCTCCACATTTTAACAGTGTCTTCGTTTAATACATCCGTCATTTCTGTCTCGATAAATCCAGGAGCGATTGCATTACAACGAATACTACGAGAACCTAATTCCTGCGCAATCGATTTTGTAAATCCAATGATACCAGCTTTAGATGCTGCATAATTCGCTTGTCCTGCATTACCTTTTACCCCAACAATCGATGTCATGTTGATAATTGAACCACTGCGTTGCTTTAACATCGGACGCTGGCAAGCCTTGATCACATTAAATACACTCTTTAAATTTGTTTTGATTACTTCGTCGAATTGCTCTTCCGACATACGCATTAATAAATTATCACGCGTAATACCGGCATTGTTCACAACGATATCTAACGTAGTAAACTCAGCAACAACAGCATTAATTAAATCGTCAGCAGCTTTAAAATCAGAGGCATCAGACTGATAACCTTTAGCTTTTACGCCAAGAGCTGCTAATTCTGTCTCTAAAGTAGCCGCTTTATCAGGCGATGAAAGGTAGGTAAAGGCAATGTTCGCCCCTTGCTTAGCCATTTCGATTGCGATTCCCCTTCCAATTCCTCGAGAAGCGCCCGTAATTAAAGCCGTTTTTCCTAATAATAATTTCATATTTAGTTAATTTGGTTGTTAGGTAGATTTATGTTTAATTTGTCAAATATAATCAACTAAATAAACCCTATGAAAAAATTAATTCTAGTTGCCGCTTTAGCAGCAATCACATTCGGTGCTCAGGCTCAAGGCGAGATGCGTATCGGTTTAAAAGGCGCATTCAATTATACTGCATTATTTAACAATAATGTTAGTGATCAAGGTTATGAATTAGATTACGCTCCAACAACTGGAGGTTCTTTCGGTGCTTCTTTCAATTACCGTCTTGCTGATAACTACAGCTTAGATGTGAACTTATTAATTTCAGGTCACAATGAAAAATACGATTTAAATTATGGTACTGAAGCAAAGCCATCTCCAGGAACAGTTGAAGATAAATTAAAATACATCGATATTCCAGTATTATTTAAGTTAGGTAATGGACATGGAGCATATTTCGAGGTAGGTCCACAATTATCTTTTTTAAGCAGTGCGAAAGAAACTTCAACTTGGGCTGATGCAACTGGTTTAGGTTCGGCAGTATCAAGTCAGTTTAATTATTCAGGAAGAGATTTCAAAAATGATTTCAAAGGATTCGGTCTTTCTGGAGTTATTGGCTTCGGTGGTGATTTCGAATTAAATGATCAATTAGGATTAACAGCTGGTCTTCGTTTAGGCTATATGTTTACTGATGCAACAACTGAGTATACAGAAGTTGAAGCTGGTAAATTAGCTGCTGATGATAATATTAGTTTTAACGCAATTTTTAATCATACTAACAAAGCAGGTGATTTTGATTATCAAAAGACAATGCGTGCTTGGGCTGGTTTAAATATCGGTTTAACATACAAGTTGAAATAATTTAATTTAAAATTATAATGAAAGGGCAGTCGTTTGATTGCCCTTTTTTATTACCTTTCAAACATGAACTCAACTAAACTATTTTTTACCGTGGCGTTTTTATTCGCCCTTTTTACCTGTCAGGCTCAGCGTTTAAGTATTGGTGCAAAGCTGGCATATAACAATACAGCCCTTTATAACAAGAATATTTTTGATCAGGTCGACTATGTTAAAACCCATGCAAATAGTTTTGGAGCTCAACTGAATTTAATGTTCACAAAGAAATGGGGCATCACAGCTGATTTGTTATTAGCTAATCAAAATCAGAAGTATACGCTTGTTGATGCAACCAATACTTTTAATGGAGAATCGAAGTTTACATACCTTGATATTCCTTTTTTATTGAAACGAAAAAACAGAATTGGTCTTCATTTCGAAGTTGGTCCTATGATTTCTCGACTGCTTTCTGCGAAAGAAACTGTTTTGAATAGTGATGGTAGCTTGAACTATTCCGACAAAGATTTTAAAAAGGATTTTAATGATTTCGGAATTTCTGCCGTTGGTGGTTTAGGCTGGGATATTAAGATCTCAAGAAAAATTATGATCAGTATTGAAGGCCGCGCTGGTTATATGTTCTCTGATGTTACAAAGCAATATTCGGATGCAGACCTACTCGATTTATTTACCAAAGGGCAAATAAGTTTAAATACCTTGTATAGTCATATCGATGAAAATGGAAATATCAATTATGAAAAGTCATCGCGCATTTTTACAGGCGTTAATGTTGGCTTACATTGGGTAATTGTTCCTTTCGGATTAAAATAAAAAAGGGACGATTGCTCGTCCCTAACCTATAAACTATACTGCTATTAAGCAGATACTTTTCCTAATACTTCCGCCATTGTAGTTCCAATCATTGCTGGAGAATCAACTACATGGATTCCGCACTCGCGCATGATGCGCATTTTAGCAGCTGCTGTATCATCCGCACCACCAACGATAGCACCCGCATGTCCCATTCTTCTTCCCGGAGGCGCTGTTTGTCCTGCGATAAACCCAACAACTGGCTTCTTATTTCCTGTTGCTTTAATCCAGTTTGCAGCTTCTGCTTCTAGTCCACCACCAATCTCACCAATCATGATGATTGCATCAGTTTCAGGGTCATTCATGAATAATTCAACTGCTTCACGAGTGGTAGTTCCAATGATTGGATCACCACCAATTCCGATAGCTGTTGAAACACCTAATCCTGCTTTCGCAATCTGATCTGCCGCTTCATAAGTAAGGGTTCCTGATTTAGAAACGATACCTACTCTACCTTTGTGGAATACGAATCCTGGCATAATACCCACTTTCGCTTCTCCTGGGGTAATCACCCCTGGACAATTTGGTCCGATTAAACGGCAATCACGACCTTTTAAATATTCTTTAACCACAATCATATCACGAGTAGGAATTCCTTCTGTGATACAAATGATGATTTTAATTCCTGCTTCAGCAGCTTCCATAATTGCATCCGCAGCAAAAGCCGGCGGAACGAAAATGATAGAAACATTTGCTTGTGCTTGCGCTACTGCATCTGCTACTGTATTAAATACCGGACGATCTAAGTGAGTAGAACCACCCTTTCCAGGAGTCACACCACCAACTAAATTGGTTCCGTATTCAATCATTTGCGTTGCATGGAATGTTCCTTCGTTCCCAGTAAATCCCTGAACGATAACGCGACTGTCTTTATTAACTAAAACGCTCATAATATTCTTTAAAATTGTGCTGCGAATTTAGTAAAAAAAGGTTTATCAATTTGAAAATTTGAAAATGAGGGTTAATTTGAAAATGAAATGATGAAGCTAACTTGCAGAGTTCTGCTTCAGCGTGGGTTAATTTAAAAAATTGATTATACGATAATTTGAAAATGAATAATCTTCCAATCTTCAAATTGGTTAATCTTCAAATCAAAAAACTCCCTTAATTTTCCTAATTTCGCACTCGTATTTTACGCCCTAAAATTATGATGGATCAAACTCCTTATCAGCCTAAAAATAAAATCAGAATTGTTACCGCAGCCTCCCTTTTCGATGGACATGATGCTTCTATCAATATCATGCGCCGTATTATGCAAAGCAGTGGTGCTGAGGTAATTCACCTTGGTCACGATCGTAGCGTAAACGAAGTAGTGAATTGTGCGATCGAAGAGGATGCGAATGCAATTGCGATGACATCTTACCAAGGCGGACATATGGAATACTTCAAGTATATGTTCGATTTGTTGAAGGAAAGAGGTTGTGGACATATCCGCATTTTTGGTGGCGGCGGAGGAACTATCCTTCCCGAAGAAATTAAAGAACTGCATGACTACGGCATTTCTCGCATTTATCATCCTGATGATGGTCGCGCGATGGGTTTGCAAGGCATGATTAACGATATGTTGGAGAAGTGTGATTTTGCAACTGGACAAAACCTAAAGGATGAGCTTTCTGCTATTTCTCCTAAAAATCATTATGCTGTTGCTCGCTTGATTTCTGCTGCTGAAAATAATCCTGATGAGTTTGCCAAATTACATCCTGAAATCAAAAAGCTTTCGGATGCTTCTTCGACTCCTGTATTAGGAATCACTGGTACAGGTGGTGCTGGTAAATCATCCTTGGTTGATGAATTAGTTCGTCGCTTTACGGTCGATTTTAAAGATAAAAACATCGCTATCATTTCCGTAGATCCATCAAAGCGTAAAACAGGTGGAGCTTTGCTTGGCGATCGTATTCGTATGAACGCAATCAATAACGATCACGTCTATATGCGTTCGTTAGCTACGCGTCAGAGTAATCTTGCTCTTTCCAAATATGTGAAAGAAGCTGTTGAGGTTGTAAAGGCCGCTGGATTTGATTTAATCATTTTAGAAACTTC
>JBDKGQ010000059.1:0-6557 GCA_039798145.1 Bacteroidota bacterium | reverse complement strand
CCTAATGCTAAGCAATTGACTTTTATATTTTGATCTTTGAATTCTTCGGCTAGGCATTCCGTTAGAATGGTTAATGCTCCTTTTGAAGATGAGTAAGCAGATAGTCCCGCAAACTTTACACTGCCTTGAATTCCACCAACCGAACTGATGTTGATGATGTGCGGATGCGTTGATTTTTTCAGTGCGGGTAATAATGCCTGTATTAGTAAATAAGGCGCAAATACATTTGTGTTATAAGCTCCTATTAATTCTGACGAAGTGATTTTTTCAAAATTATTATTCACTAACTGTCCTGCATTATTGATTAAAACATCAATATGATCGATGTTGTTATTTTTTAATGTGTTGAGTACTGCATCAAAATTTAAAGTGGCTAAATCATGCGAGCAAACAATGATTTTTCCTGCTGATGCTGATTTTAATTTTTCGAGTAAATCAGTGTTTCTGGCAAGTGCAATTACCTGATGACCTTGTTGCGAAAGTTGCAAGGCTGTTTGATAACCTACCCCTGATGAAGCCCCTGTAATAAGGATGGTTTTAATTTCCATGATGATGCAAAGTAAACAATCTATTTAATTCGATATCTTTGATTGAACAATTATTTTATGAAATTCAGAATATTACTTGCGATATGTTTGTTTTCGATGGCTTCTTTTGCACAGCAAGAAGCGGCAAAACCACCGTTTAAAGATCGATTGTTTTACGGGGGAAATGTGGGGTTAAACTTCGGAACGGTGACGTATATTTATTTAGCACCAACGATAGGTTACAAAATTACAGAGGAGTTTGGTGCTGGGTTAGGACCTTCGTATAGTTACTTAAATGATAAGCGGTATCCTGGTTATTACTATGAGACGAATACGTACGGCGGAAGAATATTCGCGCAATACAGAGTCCATCCAAAGGCTATATTGTATGGAGAATATGAAGTGATTAATGCGGAAGTGCCCAACTTACTTCAAACAAAATTGATTCGTACAAATATTGAATCGATATTATTAGGTGGAGGCTATGTAACTCCAATCAGCGACCGATCTAGTTTTGTTATTATGGGGTTGTGGAATTTTTCTCCGAGTCAGTATTCTTACTATGAAAATCCTATTATTAGAGCAGGAGTAAATCTCGGATTTTAATTATTGATTTCTTTTAGCTCGATGTACTTCATGTGCGTCATGATCCATACTTTTTTTCTTCGGATGTATGGAGTCGGTTTCGATGCTGACCATTTAAGTGGATTCGGAAGTATTGCTGCGATGAGTGCTGCTTCGCCTTTGGTTAATTTAATCGCAGGCTTGTGAAAATAATATTGAGATGCTGCTTCTGCTCCATAAATACCAGGACCCATTTCAATCACGTTTAAGTACACTTCCATGATTCGTTCTTTACTCCAAAAAATTTCAATTAGAAATGTAAAGTACACTTCCAATCCTTTTCTAAACCAGCTTCGCGATTGCCATAAGAAAACATTTTTAGCCGTCTGTTGACTAATAGTAGAAGCTCCCTTAACAGGTTTACCCTTATGCGTAGCGTTATAGTCGGCCGCTTTTTCGATGGCCTCTAAATCGAATCCAAAATGATCTTCAAACTTTTGATCTTCGGAAGTAACAACAGCAAGTGGAAGCTTAGGGGAAATTTCATCCAGCGATTTCCATTCTTTCTCTAATTTACCAATCTCTGGATCGAAGTATCGCGAAATCATGAGTAAAGTGACTGGAGGGTTTATCCAACGATAGATGATAGTTGTCCCAATGCTCACCAAAAAAAATGCAGCTGCAAATATTCCAACTATTCGTAACACCTTTTTTAACATGGTGCTAAGGTATTAAATAAATACTTCTGTAATTGTTGAATAGGGGATAGCTAACAAGAAGTTATTATTTAAGTACATCTAAAAAATAAATAAACGATTATTCCCTAGTCAGATTATATACAACCGTATACTCAATCAAAAGGAGGAGCGGTACAACCACCCCTCCTCCTAAAAATGCAAGGCAATCAGTAAATTTCCCAATCAAAATTTGGAACCATTTCATCATTATCGTCATAATATAAATTTCCATTATCTAGATATCTAGTAAAGGTCCTCCCATTAAAAATTCCTCTTGCATGGAAGTTGGCTTGTAAGTCGACATAAATATTCAGGTCTAAATAATTCCAATGATCATCAGTAGCTTGAAAATGCATCTTGTTTCCGATGTATGAAGGAATTAGTTTAGTGTCGTCATCGGCATATTCTTGGAGTCTAAACACATTAATTACTTTGCAAGACTTCACTCTTTCAATAATCATGTCTCCAATGGTCATATTCAGTACTTGCACTGTTGTTGAGTCCACTATCTCCACTGTATCTCCCACAGCATGAGTTGATAGTTCGTAATACTGTGCTTTGCTTGTTGTAACAATTCCCAGAATGGTTAGCAACAGGATGATTGATTTTTTCATGTTCTAAGATTTTTTAGGGTGAAGATTATTTTATTGAAATAGTATTAATTACGACTAAATGATTTCCCCAATCGGTCATTAGTTGGACCTTTTAGCTCGAGCGCCATCAAAAAACTTCTACCTATATCCTGGGTAGTAATTACTCTTTCAGGGTCTTCTACTAAAGTGTTTTGCTTTGCTTTAAAGAATTTACCTCGTTTTACCTCCTGATCATCAGTAAATAAATTTTTGAGATTGTATTTTCTTAGTGCAAGTTCGTAGACAACTTTTGTGAGAATTAATCGAGGATTTTTGAAATCGTTGTCACGAGTTAAGAGGCAATTTAGCAAGTCAAGAAGCTTTTTGTCACTTGCTTCTTTTATGATTTTATCCGTTTTCATTTTTGATTTTTATTTTTAAGGATTGACATTGATTACAAATTATTTTCTTCTGAATATATTAAGGTGTTATTTACAATTTTTACTTTCTTACTTAAACGAATCGAATTGTTTTCGCCGGTAATACATGAAATATCAATGCCTCTGTTTTTGATTTCATCAACCAGTAAAATGATATATTCAAATCGTGCGCTGCTGGATGCAGGAACTCTTACTTCGCGATTGAAATTTTCAATTAGTTTATCTAAGCTAGATGCGGCCAAAAGTTTTTTCCATTCTTCATTACGTGAATCTGTTCCATAGCCTGTTTCAAAATATTCACTTAGGCGATCTGCTTTTTCAGACGATACTTTCTCCCATGGGAAATCTAAATTTCCGAAATGTCCATTGATAGCAGTATTGCTATAGATTGGTTGTTTTAGTCCGAGTTCTTTGATAATTCCGTTTGGACTTAAATCAAATACAGCTCTAACGGCAAGGGCTAACCGCGTATCTGGATGCTGGTTACCTGTTCCATGTGTATTAACATGAACCGATAGCGGTTGATCATGTCCAATAGCATAAGCTAGTTGAATAGTGCATTCTTTCGCATATCCGTTGGCTACTAACGTTTTTGCTATATAGCGTGCCATATATGCAGCAGAACGATCTACCTTGCTTGGGTCTTTACCAGAAAAGGCACCACCTCCATGTGGACATTTACCTCCGTATGTATCCACGATGATTTTTCTTCCTGTTAAACCGGTATCACCATGCGGGCCACCAATAGTAAAACTTCCAGAAGGATTGATTAAATATTCAGTCTCGGATTCGCCTTTGTAAATTGCAATAACAGGCTCAATGATTTCATCGATGATAAACTTACGTAGGTCTTCTTGCTTGATATCAGGAGTATGTTGTGCGGATAAAACAACTTTGCTAATACCTACTGGTGTATTGATATTGTAATCAACTGTGACTTGCGATTTAGCATCAGGAAGTAAGAATGGATATTTACCACTATCGCGAAGTTCCTGATGTTTGCGCATTAGCTGATGAGCAAGCCAGATAGGTAAAGGCATAAAGTTCGGACCTTCGGATGTTGCATAGCCAAACATTAGTCCTTGATCACCTGCACCTCCATCGGCAACGCTATCGTTAATTTCACGACTTTGTTGATGTAATAAATTTTGATAGAATGCAGTTTTCCAATTAAAACCTGATGCTGAATCATTATAGCCGATGCGCTCCAATACTTCTTTTGCAATCGCAATGGGATCAATAATAGCGGTAGAAGTTACCTCGCCAGCAATCGTTAAATGATTGGTTGTAATTAAACATTCGCAGGCTACTTTAGCATGCGGGTCTTGTGCTAAGTAAGCATCAAGAATAGCGTCTGAAATTTGATCAGCCACTTTGTCTGGGTGTCCTGCCGACACCGATTCGCTCGTAAACGAATAATCGAATTGTTTCATAGTATGATGGAATTAAAGTTTAATTTCTAACTCAATACATACATCAAAAAGAAGCGAAGTGGATATCCTGTTTTATTTTGACTGAACGTCCACATCGCTTTACCACCGTGGCGCGGATACGCTCGGTTGGTATTATAGTCGGAACTATAATTCTTGATGTATTAAAAAATAAAGAACAAATTGTACTCAGCAATCTGTAACATTAACGAGAGGAGGGAGGGTTTATTGTGCAAAGCGCTTTTTTGACTCCTGGTCCACATCGTTTTACCACCGTTGCATCGTCCGCTCGGTTGGTATCATACATTACATATGATGTCTGAATGCGATGCAAAGTAAAAACGATTTTTTAAGATAACCAAATTTATTTTTATGATTGACCTGTATTGTCGGAAAAAAATTAAATTCAATTGAAAGGTTATTATTCATGGTTTATCATATAAATAGGTTTAACAACTAGGTAAAATATTTTTCATAAAACTCCACTTCATGAGCCATTAAAAAGTCTCTTTGTTCTTCAATAGATTTCTTTTTCTTATGATGATTTTCCTGATTCTCGACGTAGCGAATAAGTCTTGGCTTTTCTTCTATGGTATAAGTAAAGGCTCCATAACCCGATTGCCAACCACTAAATTTTTTAAAAAGTTTGTTTTCCTTAATAAAAATTGTGCTCGACAGTTTAATATCTTTTACCAATGAAGCTAACGCAACCGATGGATGTAGGTCGCATACAATGTGTAGATGGTCTTCAACCCCGTTGATACAATAAGGCAGACATTTTTTATTTCTGATTACAGTTGCCATGTACGCGAAAAGCCGTTGACGATTTTCGGCGCTTAGTGTTTTCTGTCGTCTTTTCGTTGCGAAAACTATCTGGTAAATGATTTGGGTGTAGGTCGTCATAAGTTTGATTTTGTTGAACCGCGTTGCGGTTCTGGGGTAAATAGTATGTGATAGGTGATGGTTGTTGAACCGCGTTGCGGTTTGATGAGCTTTATCGTTCGTGATTAGTGATGTTTGTTAAACCACTTCGTGGTTTTTATTTTCCCAACCCTATAGCAAGTGCTATAGGGTTGAACAATCATGGCCAATTGTTTTCCATTAAACATTAATTTATTGATTCATTCATTGGTAATCGCCAACCCCGCAGCATTGCGGGGTTGAACATTGGTAGATTATTGTTTTCCATTAAACATTAATTTATTGATTCATCCATTGGTAATCGCCAACCCCGCAGCATTGCGGGGTTGAACAATCATTTTGCAAGGTTAGGGATGATTATTTTTTTATTCGGTTATTAAACGTTTATATCCATTTACAAACGATTAATTTAAAATAACACGACAGTTATCATTGGCTGCCGTATCTTTGCAGTATGCAATTCAAATTACATCATCGTTGTTTAGGTCATACAAGTGGAGTGTATGATTTAATTAAATTAAGCGATAAATCATTTTTGTCGGCATCTGGCGATCGTTTAGTGGTATCATGGAATATTGATCAACCTGAGCAAGGTAATTTAATTGCGAGAGCGTCTGATAGTATTTATTCAATATGTTATCTGGAAGGTAAAAATGAATTATTAATCGGTCAGGCGAAAGGAGAAATTCATGTCATCGATTTATCGAACAATCAGGAGAAGAGATTGTTGAAAGTAAATGAGAAAGGGGTGTTTTCTATCGTTGAGAATAAAAGTAAATCGAAGGTCTATGTATTAGGCGGTGATGGTGTATTGTCCGTATTATCATCAGCAGATTATTCATTGATCTTCAAACAAAAAATTTCTACAATGAAATTGCGTTCTGTTTTTTTTGACGAAGAACTAAACAAAATATTTGTCGGTTGCGGTGAAGGGATGTTCTATGTTTTTGATGACGATACGATGGAAGTGACCTATAGTAATCGACTATCGAAGCAAGGTTTTTCTGTTAATGCGATTATTCATTACACTGATGATGTTTTACTTTGCGGTGGTAGAGATGCGCATTTAAGATGGGTTGACAAAAAAGATTATTCGGTTGTGAATGCAATTCCTGCGCATAATTATGCGATTTATAAAATAGGATTTTCGCCAGATAAAAAAGTATTTGCTACGGCTAGTCGTGATAAAACATTAAAAATTTGGGATGCAAATACGAATCAGGTAATTCAGCGTATTGAGCAAGGTAGCGAAGGACATTTAAATTCGGTCAATACATTATTGTGGATAGACGATAACACTTTGATTAGTGCAGGCGATGATCGCTCAATTAATATCTGGAAGAAAGATTAGTTAGAAGGAATTTTA
>JBDKGQ010000058.1:0-13806 GCA_039798145.1 Bacteroidota bacterium | reverse complement strand
GGTGGTAACTTAATTCCTTTACCTACTTCAACAGCAAAAATTCAAGTTATTCATAACTCAGCAGATGCTGCAGCAAGTCAAGTAGACGTTTATTTAAACGGTGCTTTAGCAATTGACAACTTTGCATTTAGAACAGCAACTCCTTTTATTGATGTTCCAGCGGGTGTTCAAATTTCGGTAGCAATCGCTCCTTCAACTAGTACATCAGTAAATGATGCAATCGCAACTTTCAACTACAGTTTAGCTTCAGGCGAAAAATATGTTATTGTTGCTAATGGTATTGTGAGTTCATCTGGCTACACTCCATCAATTCCGTTCGATTTACATGTATATGCTGGTGGGCGTGAGTCCGCTACCGTTAGTACAAATACAGACTTATTAGTTTGTCACGGATCAACCGATGCTCCTGCCGTTTCTGTTTGGGAAACAGGTGTTGGTGCTGGGCAGTTATTCAACAACTTTGTGTATAGCGATTTTGAAGGCTACTTGGAATTACCTACCAATGATTATGTAGTAGAAGTAAGAGATAATGCTGGCACTACTACAGTAGCTGCTTACAGCGCACCACTTTCAACATTAAGTTTACAAGGCGCTTCAGCTGTGGTTGTTGCTTCTGGATTTTTAAATCCTTCTAACAACAGCAATGGTGCAGGTTTCGGTTTATGGGTTGCTTTACCATCAGGAGGAAACTTAATTCCATTACCTCAAGTAACTACAGGATTAAATGAAAACAATACAATTGGACAATTAAATGTATTTCCAAATCCAGCAAAAGACAACGCTAATATTTCTATTAGCTTAAAAGAAAAGTCAGATGTAATAGTAAGTGTTTTTAACACTGCTGGATCTTTAGTTACAAGAACAAATTATTCAGATTTACAGATTGGAAATAACGTATTAAATATTTCAACAGTTGATTTAAGTTCAGGCTTATACAAAGTAATGATTCAATCAAACGAATCAGTAAAAACTACTAGCTTGGTTATAGAAGACTAATTTAGTTTTAGGTTGATTTTAAAAGGCGCAATAAATATTGCGCCTTTTTTTATACACATCTTATGTGAATCATCAGATTAGGCCTTCCATAAAAACAGCATTACGTATTATCATAAAACACATGACCAATACATTTTCAAATCGACAAATACTGATACTTCGGGAGCGCACTTGAATATTAGCATATTAGCGCATTAACTTAAACGTTTGTAAATACTTAAAAACCGACTAACAATTTTCGAACGAGTAATTTTGTTGCGGGGCGGGGCTGCTGTCCCCCTTTGGTGTTGAGTGTGTGATTTAAATTTTTTTTGAGTCATTGAGCAAGCACGAAGTGGCCTAAAATCTTTTAAGATTTAGGATTGCGGTGACACGCTGCGCTTATTCACCGCGGACCTTTATGGGAGTAGCTTTACTCGACATAAAACCGAACTTGCTACGCAATTTCCAGTTTTTATTTTTTGTCCACTTTTCGTACAAGCACGAAGTGGCCTAAAAAATAAAAACCGAGGCGAAAGCCTCGGTTTTTTGTCGGTAGCGGGGACAGGACTCGAACCTGTGACCTTTGGGTTATGAGCCCAACGAGCTACCTCTGCTCCACCCCGCACTGTTTGTGAGGTGCAAATATAGACAAGTTTATGATTGTAATAGTAAAAGGTCCAAAAAAAATCTTGCGAATTACATTATACCCGCAAAATCAAGGATATAAGAAAAGAAACTCAAGCTACTCCCCCAACAATCCTCTCAGATTCTCTTGCTTTTTCCCTTCCCTATTCGTTTTTCCGAAAGAAGTAAAATACCGATGAGTGGTTAAAAATCGAACTTGCATCTGGTTCCATTCATTGAGATCTTGTATTGCTCCCCCCTCTCTTAATTCACGGAAAAGCAAATCCCCTATCTCTTTAAAATCATCACGACCAAGATAGTCCAAGTCTGCATCACAAATAATTTCTTCCAATTTATTTTTAGGCGATACAGGCATTTTGGTCGCCATAATTAAACTGCAAATCAATTCTATTTCTGTTGGACTATAACCATACGTTGCTAAAAATTCCTTGGCAATAGTACAACTATGCATTTCATGATCATCGCTATTAATAATAAATCCAGCATCGTGAAACAATGCAGCAACTAATACAAACTCTTTATCATCACCTCCGATATTTTCATAATCGGCAATACGTACAGCCGCATCATGCATATCAACCGTATGCGCATAGCTGTGATAATAAAAATGCTTTGGCAATTCCTTTTCGAGCTTATTCAAAATCGCTGCTTTTAAATCAAAATATCGCTGCTTCATGCCGAAAGATTTATGATTAACTTTTCTTTTAATAACTCAGGTGTAAACGGCTTCATCATGTAGTCATCCATACCTGCATCGAAACATGCATCTACCTGCTCTTTCAATACACTCGCGGTCATTGCACAAATTCGTAATTGATCAAATCCCAGTTTGCGAATCTCGCGAGTAATTTCAAATCCATCCATATCTGGAAGTTGAATATCCATAAAGACCATTGTATAGGCATACATCAATTTCGATTGTTGGAAATATTTCTTTGATGGAATCAACAGCTACCATCTGATTAAACATATTATCTTCCACCAATAAAATTCGTTTGTTCGTTACATCGACACCGTTAGCTTCAGATACTTGCTCTTTCACAACAGGAGCTTCAGCAATTTTAAAATCAACAGTAAAGTAAAATGTCGAACCTACATCAGGAACAGAAGTCACTTCTAATGAACTATGATGCAATTCTACTAATTGTTTTGAGATCGTCAACCCTAAACCGGTACCACCAAATTTACGAGTGGTATCGTCTGATGCCTGACTAAAGCTTTCAAAAATCTTAGCTAATTTATCCTGCGGAATGCCAATACCAGTATCGATTACACTGAACTTTATTCTGGCATTTACTACATCAATATTCAACACCTCTGCTTTTAATGTCACTCCACCTTTCTCTGTAAACTTAATCGCATTACCAACGAGATTAGTAATTACTTGTGTAAATCTTGTTTCATCACCAACAACGTAATCGGGAAGATTGCTATCAATAATTTCATTCAGAAAAACACCTTTTTCTTCTGCACGGATATTTAAAATCAATCGAACATTTTCTAAAGTGCTTCGCAATGGAAATGGACGTTGTTCTAACTCCATTTTACCTGCTTCAATTTTAGATAAGTCTAGAATATCGTTGATTATTACCAAAAGATTTTCTCCAGCGGCGACTTTGTCAATAGATTCGTTAATCCTACAATAGCATTCATAGGAGTACGAATCTCATGACTCATATTGGCCATAAACTGATCACGAAACTTTTGCGTTTGAATTAAATTCGTTTTCGTTTCATTTAACTCGTAATTCGTTTTCGTTAATTCGTCTAAGGTCTCATTCAACTCTTTAGTACGCTCTTGTACTTCTTGCTCCAACTTTCGTTCACGATTACGCGCTTCGATTAACGCACTATCATTAGAAGATCGTAATCGACTAAACGTTGTATTAAAAACATTAAAAACTAATGCTGGATATTTATTCGCTAATGCAAAGAATTTATCTTTCTTAATTTCAACAACTGTTAAAGTTGTCTTAGCAACGATAGTTGCTACTGCATGTCCATCAGCAATCACACTTTCTCCCATCATTGATAAAGGCGGAAGCTCTGCCAATAAAACATCTTCATTATAAATACTTGCAGTTCCACTTTCAATAATAAATAAAGCAGAAGGAATATCGCCCTTATGATTTAACACTTCCCCTGGTTGATAAATTTTAATTTCTGATTCATATAAAATCTCCTCAACAATAGATTGAGAAATACCATTAAACAGGGAGCAACCTTGAATATATTCGATGTTCATTATAGTAGAATTGATGGGTAAAGATAATACACAAATGTAAGCGAGTATCATTAATAAAAAAACGGTGGCAAAATTTACCACCGTTCTAAAACATGAAAATGGGGGATTACTTTTGAATTTCTAGTCGCTGCGACATTACTTCTCCATCAGCTGTTACACTTACCATATAAATTCCGTTACTCAAATTCGTTAAATCGATTGTTATTGGCTGAGTATTACTATTCACATCATTTGAGTACACCACCTCTCCTAACATATTAAATATGCGCAATGAATAAGCATCTGAATAATTGATTGTTACTAAGCCTTGAGAAGGATTCGGATAAATATTTAATATTTGACTATTACCATCACCTAAACGTAATGGTGTAGAGAAAGTACCTAATGTTGTATAGCCTGAATTAAATGTACCTGAAGCATTGCAATCAGTGCGTACTCGATATTGATAGGTTGTATTAGGCGTTAAACCAGTGATTGTTGTATTTGAAATACCCAAACTATCATAAACTAACTTAGTAGTATAAAAAGTAGTTGTCGTCTTTTTATATTGAATTCGGTGATCAATAGAACATGCATCGTCTATCCATGAAAATTTAACACTTGAATTTGAAAGAACAGTTGGTGTTACGGTTGGTTTTACGCAATCACATTGCGTAGTAAATGTTTTTAGCGTACCATAATTCGAAATAATACTTCCAAATACCGAAGCCATTTTATATTCATAAGCTGTTAAAGGAGTTAAATTATAGATTGTTTTCGTATTTGTATCCGCAAGCGTAATTGTTTTCCATGTCGCACTTGTAAGTTCATGATACATGATTTTATATCCTGTTGCACATGTGTTTTTTGTCCAATTGATTTTTACATTAGTACCAAAAACATTAGTAGTAAATAAACCTGTTGGAGCTGCAGTGGTTTTCTTAACAATCGTTTTTGAAGCTGATGCAGTACATCCTGCAGTCGCTGTAGCTGTTACAGTATAAGTACCACCAACAGCTTTAATAGAAGCAGTTGTTGCTCCTGTAGACCATAAATATGTTGAGCCACCAGATGCGGTTAAAGTTGCTGTATCCTGCGGACATAATGTATCAGCAGAAGAAGTAATCACTGCTGTTACAGAACAAGGACTTGCTTGCTGAAATGTTGAAGATGTGATATAAGTAATATCACCAGATGTACTTCCATTATTATTTCCTCCTAAGAATGATCCATAAAAAGTAACAGGTCCAACTCCCGTTGCTGGAGCAGTCCAATTAAACGACCACGAACGCGTATTAGTACCCGCCGAACCAGCTTGCGTATGCGTTACATATTTTGAACTTACAATTTTAGTGGCTGTTGTATTCGTTATTGTAATCGATCCGACTAAAACCCCATTTGGATTTTGAGGAGAAATTTCAAATCCGAAAATTGTTTTCCCAGCAGATGTTACTGTACCTGTTATTGTATAAGTTGTTCCTGGTACATACCCGGTAGAAGGGATGTTTGAAGTAATCCATCCGCTTACAGATGTTGCGGTACCAGAATGACAATCGGTACAATTGACTGATCCCGATGAAGGATCATTAGCGACAGCTGCTGGTGCTCCTGTAGGATAACTTGTGGTTAGTGTAGAAATAAAACTTAGTGTAACGGTAACAAAAATTGCTGTTGAAATCAATAATTTTCTTTTCATAAATTGGTGTTTTGAGGTTGATCTGAGTGCAATTTGGCCATTTATTTTAAACCATTCACCAATTTTAAAATGATTTTCGCCAAATCAGACAAATGCAATCCTGAACAGAAAAAATACTCATTTGAATCAGACATAAAAAAACCTGTAGCAGGACGCTACAGGTTTTCCTGTTATTTTATTTTCCAAACTATTCGACTATAACCTTCACAAGACTTTCCTGATTTTTTCGATCAGTGAATCTAATCAAATACAGTCCTTTTGTATTCTGAGTCAAATCAATTTGAATAAAATTCTCACTAGCATCAAAATCTTTATCTAAAACAACTTGACCTGTTACATTCAGCACTTGAAGCTTTCCCGTTTGATTCAATTCAATATTAAATATACCTGATGATGGATTTGGAAAAACAGAAAGCAACTTTGGATTTTCTTCTTCCAATCCAGTTGCCGTTAATGTATAAATATGAACACTTGCATTCGCTAAACCTGAAGAGAATCCACCTGCAACTATAAATTTATTTCCAACAACTACTGAAGCACCGCCATATGGATTTGTAACCCATGGAGCGGTTGTCCAAAGGCCCGTTAACGTATCATAAATATCTACTGCTGTAAAACCTGATGTTGCACTCGCATTAGCACCACCTGCAAAAATCAATTTAGAACCTAACGCTCCACCAGAAATTAATTGGCGAGCAAGAGCTAATGAATCAACAGCCCATAATCCTGACTGCATATCATAGATATCAATGATTTTTGAAACTGTATTTGAACTTGTTAATCCACCAGCGAAATAAACTTTACTTCCTAACGCTACTGCACTCACCCCAGTTCTTGCTTGTGATAACGCAGCAGTTGTCCATGTGTTAGTTGATACATCATAAACATCGATTGTTGCATAAGTTGTTGAAGCATCGTTACCGCCAGCAAAAAATATTTTACCTCCGTTAGCAACTGCGGCAATTCCTTCACGTGCTACCGTAAGTGCTGCGGTAGACCATGTTTGCGTTGTTGTATCAAATATATCTACTGTGTTATGATACATTTGTCCCATACCAGAGCTACCACCTGCAAAAACAATTTTATTTAACGCACCTGCACCACTAATTCCAGCACGCGGAACTGATAAGGAATTTGAATTTGACCATTGTCCTGTCAAAGCATTATACTTATCAACTCGATCGTATTCTGAAAGAATCCAATCATTAGCACCACCTGCAAACATCATCCAATTACCTGTAGATGCACCAGCAACTTTAGAACGTCCTAAAGATGTCGAACCACTTGTCCATGCATTTGTGAATGAATTATACATATCATATACAGCCGGAGGAATACTGATGTTTCCAATACCACCCGCAAATACTGCTTTCCCATTTGCAGCAGCAGCCCCCATGCCCGATCTACCACTTGATAAATTCACAGTTGTCCACTGAGCATTTACACCCAAAGCAAAAGCAGTAAATACAATCACTAATGTAATTTTTAATTTCATATTTCTTGATTTATGTTAGATTATATAATATTCACTTCAGGAATTATCTTTACTTGAAACTTTTCGAAAACAGAACTTTGTATAGACAACGCCAGCTGATAAATTTCATCACCTGTTGCATTGCCATAATTAACTAATACTAATGCCTGGTCTTTATGCGAACCACAATTGCCAACTACCCTGCCTTTCCAACCACATTGTTCAATTTAAATCCATTGTTTGTCGGATAGGCCACCACGTTAGGAAATTCATTCTTTAATCTTTCATATTCAGAAGGACTAATTTCAGGGTTCTTAAAAAACGAACCTGAATTTCCAAGTACTGCAGGATTCGGCAACTTTGAACTACGAATGGCAATAACCGCATCACTCACATTTTTAATGGTTGGATGCTCCACATTCATCACACTTAATTGCTGCTGAATAGCTCCGTAAGTTGTATTAACTGTTGGATTTAAATTCAATCGGAAAGTAACCGATGTAATAAAATACTGACCTTTCTTTTCGTTTTTGAAAACGCTTTCGCGATAGCCAAATTTGCAATCAGCATTATTAAATTTTTCTATTTGATGCGTAGTTAAATTAAATGCTTCCAATTCATGAAACACATCTTTCATCTCTACTCCATATGCACCAATATTTTGCATAGGACCTGCACCAACACTTCCAGGAATCAAGCTCATATTCTCTACTCCACCAAAACCGTTATCAATGCAATATAAAACGAAGTCGTGCCATACTTCACCCGACGCGACTTTCACATACACAAAATCCTCTTCACATTTTACAACGTCAATTCCCTTTAAGCAATTATGAATAATTAATCCGTGATAATCTTTCGTCAACAATACATTACTACCTCCGCCTAAAAACATTTTAGGCATAGACAAAAACTGTTTGTCGGTCAACACCTCAACTAATTCATCAATTGAATTAATCGAAGTAAAAAAATCGGCATTAACATCTAATCCGAAGGTATTATATTTTTTAAGCGACTTGTGTTGCTCGATATGCGGCATTCAACGAAAATAGTAAAATAAGTCAGTATCCGTATTTGTCCTTCCAACGATCTTTCAAGAACTTTCTTAACTCTTGTTCGCGGACATTATTTCCTGGCTCATAAATGCGAACATTCTTCAATGTATCAGGCATAAACTCTAAATCAACAAAATTATTCTCGTAATTATGAGCGTATTCATACCCTTCACCATAGTTTATTTCTTTCATAAACGATGTTACAGGGTTTCTTAGATGTAAAGGAACTGATGGATCACCATATTCCTGAATAAGCTTTTGAGCTTTCTTATAAGCCATATAAGAAGCATTGCTCTTTGGAGAGGAAGCTAAATAAATAGCTGTTTGCGATAAGTTCAACGCACACTCTGGATAGCCAATCATTTCTACAGCTTGAAAGCAAGCCGTTGCAATAAGCAATGCATTAGGATTTGCATTACCGATATCCTCACTCGCAAGCACCAACATTCTGCGCGCAATAAACTTTGGATCTTCCCCACCTCTCAACATGCGTGTCATCCAATAAACAGCTGCATTAGGATCACTACCACGAAGTGATTTTATGAATGCAGAAATAATATCATAATGCTGTTCTCCATTTTTATCATATTGCGCAATTCGCTGATGTGATAATTTTAAAACAAGATCATCCGTAATTTCAATTGTATCATTATTTGAGGCAGTACATACAAGTTCTAATACATTTAAAAGTTTCCTTCCATCACCACCCGATATTTTAAACATTGCAGCAGTCTCTTTCACCACAATATTTTTCTTCGAAAGCAATTCATCATTATGAATAGCAAACTCAACAATTTGTAATAAATCTTTTTCAGTTAAAGGATTTAAAATATAAACCTGACATCGCGAAAGCAAAGGACGAATAACTTCAAAGGAAGGATTCTCAGTAGTTGCACCAATTAAAATAATAATCCCCTGCTCTACTGCGCCTAAGAGTGAATCTTGCTGTGATTTATTAAAGCGATGAATTTCATCGATAAATAAAATTGACTTGCCATTTTGTTTTGCCTTCTCAATCACATCCCGTACATCTTTAACACCTGCATTGATTGCACTTAATGTAAACATTGGCAATCCAATTTCAGCTGCAATTATATTGGCTAAAGATGTTTTACCAATTCCAGGCTCTCCCCAAAAAATAATGGAGGGCATTGCCTTACTTTCAATAAATTTTCTGATAACTCCATTTTCACCAGTGAGGTGCACTTGACCTACAATATCATTTAAAGATTTAGGTCGTAGTCGCTCGGCTAATGGAATATGATTCATGTTGTTTTATTCAGTTACTGACAACACAGTAATCTCAATACGATTATTTACCTGATGATCTTCTTCGATACACAACAAACCACCCTTACATTGATTAAGAATTTTTGCAGAACCATGTCCTTTAAATTCCATCTGTGATGCATTTACACCTGCTTTTATTAAACTCTGTTTTACTAATTGTGCACGTTGATTAGTTAGCGTTCTATTTTCTCCCTCACCACCGCGTACATCAGTATAAGAACCTATTTCAACTTTCACTCCTGGATTATCTTTTAAAATCGCAGCAAGCAATTGTAATGGCTCTTCTGATGAAGGAAGAAGATTAGTTGTTTTCTTATTAAATGAAATGCCGTACCAGATAAATGGCTTATTAATTTCAATTTGTTTCAAATCGAACTTCACATCAATTGTGTCAGATTGTTTTGCACCATGTGTATCAATCGTATATTTTTTCTGATAGTGAAACTGATCACGACATTTAATCTCGAATGAATGCTCTGGCTCAACCATTAATGTTAATCGACCATTAGCATCACAGTTGTATTTTTTATACGGCTTTCCATCTTTGAATATTGCAATCGAAGTATTTTCGATTCCATCGTGTGATAACTGATCAAACGTTTGAATGCGAACAACAATTTGTGGTGGTGTTCTTTTAAACTCATAAATTTTATCAAAGCCATCTCCACGACTAGTAGAAAACAATCCGTTGTAACCAGTACTATCGCAGATATATCCGAAATCATCTTGAGAGGAGTTTACAGGATAACCAATGTTATAAGGAGTTATCCATGCACCATTGATAAAATTAGATTCGTAAATATCTAAGCCTCCTAAACCAAAATTACCATCCGACGAAAAATAAATAGTAGAGTCATTAAAAATGAAAGGAAACATTTCATTACCTGAAGAGTTGATGACATTACCTAAATTTTCAGGAGCACTCCATACATTATTAACTTTTGTTGTCTTATAAATATCAGTCCCACCATAACCCCAAGGGAGATTAGCAATAAAATACATTACATCACCTTTCGAATTTAACGTTGGATGTCCTACAGAATATTCATCACTGCCTAATTTTAATGGACCAACAATCGTTGCTGATGTGTTTTCAATTTTAGCTTCAAATATTTTTAAAACATTAAAACTCTTTTTGTTTTTTTCAATCTTATTACTGATGTAATTGTTCCTTGTAAAATAAAGCCTCCCAGATTCTTTATCAAACGCCAACGGACCTTCATTAAATTTACCATTCACATCACCTCCAAGAGGTACTGCTTCCATCCAATTTCCATTGCTTGATTTCTCGCCATAAAACAAATCGAAGTATTGATTTCCTGAAATATCAGATTTCAAATTCGACATTCCTTTATGGTGCATATCGGAGACAAATAAAATTCCGTTATTATAATAAGTTGGACTAAACACATTAACGCCTTCATTGCAATAACGAATTGGCTTAACATCATAAAGCAAGGTATCAAAATATAATAAGAAGGAGCTATCACAAACAGCTAATAGATTTTTAATTTTATTATCAGAAACATTTACTGTTGAATAAACCTCTAAATACTTCTTTGCTTCCTGATATTTTCCATTTTTAACAAGTGCGTCACCTAAACGATAATTCCATTCTACCTTTGGATTAGGATAAGCAAATAGCTTTTTATACCAAAATTCCGTCTTGATTGCATTACCCATATTGTAATAGCAATCCGCGAGATTAATTGCGGCCTCACGATCGAATCGTTTAGACAAAACAAATTCATAATCATCAACCGCAGGAGCATAAGCTGCTAAAGCATAATTTTCGTTGGCAGTACGAAGACGAATATTCACGCAACCGCTAAACAGCACCAGCACCAAGAGATATGTAAGGCTCTTATTTTTCATATTAAAAATAGCGTGGTGATTTAATTTTTAAAACCGGATATCCAAAATCATAACCTAACATCAATTCATGAGAGCCAGAATTATAATTACTAATACCACCGAGTGTAATATCATAAGAATAACCCACTCTGAACTTTCTGTTTATCTGATATTCGAACAATGCAACAATCGCTTCTTTTGATCGATACGAGGCACCCACCCAAAATATTTCATTGAACAACACATTCACATTTAAATCATATTGCATTTGAGAAGTCCCTTCTTTCTTTAATAATAAGGAAGGTTTAATCTTAATGTCGCCCTCTGTTTCAATAACACCTCCAACAGTCATGTACATGCGTCGCCCTAAATGATGTATTTGTTTTGTTTCCTCTTCGCGATTTTCAGATGGTTTGTAATTAACGAGATATGGAACTGAAAGTCCTGCGTAGAATAATGGACGATAGAAATAAGCTCCAAATCCTGCATTCGGTAAAAACGAAGTAAACGTGTTATAGTCAAAAATTTTATCGCCCGGATCCCAATATGTTAATTCAACAACGTTAGAATTAAAATTGGTTGCTCCCAATTGCAATCCTACACTTAACTTACTTACATCTCCTAATGGTAAATGATAGGCTGTTGAAACATAAACATCCGTTTGATTTGTTTTCCCAATTCTGTCTTTCTGAATAAAGGCACCCATCCCCAATTTTTTCTTTGGCAACATACCATGTACACTTCCTGAATAAGTAACTGGCGCACCTTCAAACCCAACCCATTGCTTACGATACATCATTGTAGTACTCACAAACTCTTTACTTCCAGCATAAGCAGGATTAAGTACTAGTCCGTTAAACATATAATGACTAACCAACGGCGTTTGCTGCGCCATTAAGTATGACGAGCAACATAAAAAGACAGCTATTAGTATCCGTTTCATCGTCTTAAATCAATGTATGTTTTATAAAACTTATTGATGGATCTTAATTTCAACACGGCGAAGTAAGTTCCATCTGATAACATGTTTCCATTATTATCTCTACCATCCCACATATTAAAATAGTTTTCCGTATTGTAAACTACTAAGCCCCATCGATTGAAAATGGTAATTTCATTATCAAGAAAATCTTGTATTCCTTTTATCTCGAAGAAATCATTGTAACCATCATTGTTAGGAGTAAATGCATTTGGCAACAATACAGGATCAAGGCAATCGATTGAATCACGGACAAAAACTTTTACAGTACCCGTATCACGACATGTTCCATTCACCACTATCCAATTGAAAATATTAACTCCATAATTTAAATTAGAAACTAACGTAAACGGATCTGCGGTATCAGCAATGATTGCAGATGAAGAATCGCTCCAATAACCATAACCAAACTGAGGTCGGGTTCCATTTAAATTAATTTGATTTCCACAAAGTGTTTTATCGCTTCCTGCCTGTGCAATGATTTGAGAAGAAACATTGACCAATACCATATCGGAGTCAGAACACACCCCATCGGATACAATCCATTGAAGTTGATAATCACCAAAAGTCAGATTAGATATCAAAGAAGTATTGCTTGTTGAATCCGCAAATGAAACTGCCGAAGGTCCTGCCGATAAAACCCAACCACCTATTCCATAAAGTGGAGTAGCAGCATTTAAATTAGCTTGTGTTTGACCACATACATTGAAATCAGTTCCTGCATTTGCTAATAGTTGCGGAGGTTGTGTTATAAAGAATGTAGAATCCTTTGTACAACCATTATCGTCGGTTAAATAAACAGTATATGTACCCGCTTGTAAAGATGAAATGTTCTGCGAAATAGCACCGTTACTCCAAACAAAATTATAAGGAGAAGTCCCACCCGCTACATTTAAAATAATGGACCCATCATCACTTCTGTAGCATGAAAGATTATAAGGTGAATTCAAGGCCGGCGTAAATCCATTTACAGCAATTGGCTGCGGCTTTTCAATAGTAACAGTTCTAATAGCGATGCAATTTAGTGCATCCGTCACCGTTAGTGTGTAATTACCTCCTGTTAAATTAAGAACATTTGATGTAGTATCAGGGAGATTACTCCATGCATATTGATAAGGCTGTGTACCTCCAGATACAGTAATATTTATAAACCCATCATTTACATTAGGGCAAGTTACATTTCCAGAATCGACTGCCGCGATTACAGGACCATTGATATTACTTACGTTTACAATTATTGATGAAGAACATCCACTGCCATCAACAGCCACTAATGTATAACTACCTGCTCCAACATTTGATAAGGTATCGTTATTACTCGCATTCGACCAATAATAATTAAAATTCCCTGTGCCACCTTGAGCAGTTACTACAGCTGAACCATTATTACTTCCACAACTTGCATTTTGAACAGCTAATAAATTTACCTGTATTTGATTTGGCTGACTAACGGTGTATGACTGACTTGTAGTACATCCAACATCATCCGTTACAATTAATGAATAAACTCCTGCAGGAATATTTGATAAATCTTCTGTTATCTGACTTGTTCCAACCCACTGATAAAAATACGGTGTGATTCCGCCATTAATATCGACATTGATACTTCCAT
>JBDKGQ010000057.1:0-6627 GCA_039798145.1 Bacteroidota bacterium | reverse complement strand
GTCGGGCGACCTTGAAGGAATAGTAAATTACGGATTAAGCATTGATGGAATTAAAATGGCCGTTCTCTTTAGCGAGCGCGATGGAATAATTAAAATTTCTTTCCGTTCTAAGGGTGATTACTCTGTGAAAGATTTAGCTGAAAAGCATTTTGAAGGGGGTGGACATAAGAATGCCGCAGGAGGAAAATCCAACCTTTCTTTAGAGGATACCGTTCAGAAGTTTAAGAATATACTTAAGGAAAATCACGATGCGTAAATTATCAACTTCATTACTTCGATTGCTTGCGATTTGCATTCCATTGATTTATGCATGTGGAGGCACAGAAGGAACAGGCGGAAGTGATAACGAAGTCATCTATAGCGGTAACGAACAAATTAATCCGAAGGATAAAGAATCACTGATTGATAGAAATAAAAAAATGATTCTGTTAGAGCAAGAAAAAATCGATTCTTTCATTGCTCAGAAGAATTATAAAATGGAGAAAACTAAAACAGGGATTCATTACATCATCGACGAAACAGGAAAAGGAGAAAAGCCAAAAAATCTCGCAGAGGTTGAATTAAAATATACCATTCACTTATTAAATGGCGACTATTGCTATTCGAGTGATAGCTCCGGAGTAATGCAGATTAAAATAGGGCAGAGTAACGAACCAACAGGATTACAAGAAGCTCTTCAACAAATTCCATGTGGCTCTAAAGCAACGATTATCATTCCTTCTTATTTAGCTTATGGCATTAGCGGAGATGGAAACAAAATCGGAAGCCAGGCAAGCTTAGTATACAATATCGAATTATTAAAAGTAAAAAATTAATACCCATGATTCAACGCAGTAATTCAATTGCATTTTTAATATTAACAGTAATCATCAGCATTACACTCCTTACTTCGTGTAATAAAAACGGATACGAGAAGACAGAAAGTGGTTTAGAATATAAAATCATCGAATCAAAAAAAGGTCGTAAGCCTAAACTAACCGATGTCTTACGAATGAATATCAAATTCACGAGCCAGTCAGACTCTACTTTTTCCGATAACAAACTTTTCATTACCGAATTATTCCAACCCTCATTCGTAGGTGGACTAGAAGAAGGATTCGCGTTAATGACGGAAGGGGACTCTGCATGTTTTTTAATCCCATCGGACTCTGTATTTAAATACATTTTCAAACAACCATTGCCTGCGTTCATTAAGACAGGCGAGAAAATCCGAATCGATGTTCGTTTGTTGGAAGTAAAAACAAAAGAAGAATTTGAGAAGCTTGCAAACGCTGAAATCAACGAATTTATTCAGCAAGATAAACTGGAGATCGAAAATTTCATGGCGCAGAATAGCTTATCAGGAACACAAATTTCTCCTGGATGTCAGTTTATTATTTTAAAAGAGGGAAGTGGAAGCTTCCCCGCTGCAGGCGATACAGTAAGAATTCGTTTTACTGCTAAAATTATAACAGGTGAAATTTTCGAATCATCTAAACTAATCGGCAAGGACTTTCAATATGTAATGGGTGCACCTGAGGTTCCTACTATTTGGGATATATCTACTGCGAACTTAAAAGTAGGTGGACTTTACAGAATTATTTTCGATACTAAAAACAGAAAAGGACTTCCAGGAACTAATAAATTAAAAGGACCTGGTGCTGTGATTTATGATGTTGAGTTAGTATCTATAAATGGAAAAGCCTCTGTATAAACAGAGGCCTTTCTAAATAAATTTTCAAGTTGTTGTTACGATATTGAAGTAACAATCTTATCCAGATTATATTTTCCTGCTTGTAAATTCTTCTTAATGTCTTTGAAGGCATTAATTGTATAAGTTACATCTTCTAGCGTATGAACCGCTGTTGGAATCAAACGTAACATGATTACTCCTTTAGGAACAACCGGATAAACCACCATTGAACAGAAGATATCATAGTTCTCACGTAAATCAAGAATTAAGTTAGTCGCTTCCGGGATTGTACCATTTAAGTATACTGGAGTAACTGGAGAATCTGTATTTCCTAATTCAAAACCTTCCGCTTTTAATCCTGATTGAAGAGCATTTGTAATCTCCCACAATTTGTTTTTAAGCTCAGGCTGCGTTCTTAATAATTCAAGACGCTTTAAAGCACCAATAACAAGTGGCATAGGTAACGACTTAGCAAAAATCTGCGAACGCATATTGTAACGTAGGTATTCTACTACTTGCTCTTCGCTGCTGATGAAAGCTCCAATTAAAGCCATCGATTTAGCAAACGTTCCAAAGTAAATATCAACTCCGTCTTGTACACCTTGATGTTCTGCAGTACCAGCACCTGTTTTTCCCATCGTACCGAATCCATGCGCATCATCAACGAATAAACGGAAATTGAACTTCTTCTTTAATTCAACGATTTCTTTTAATTTACCTTGATCTCCCGACATTCCGAAAACACCTTCCGTAATTACCAGGATAGCACCGTTGGTATTTTCAACCAATTTCGTTGCTCTCTCTAATTGCTTTTGAAGGTTAGCGATATCGTTATGAGGATAAACAAATCGTTTACCCATATGAAGACGTAATCCATCGATGATACAAGCGTGAGCTTCAGAATCGTAAACAATCACATCATGACGATCTACAAGCGCATCAATCGCACTCACCATTCCTTGATATCCGAAGTTTAATAAGATAGTATCTTCTTTACTCATGAAGCTTGATAATTCCGCTTCCAGCTTTTCGTGCGGATTTGAATTACCAGACATCATACGAGCACCCATAGGTAAGGCAAAGCCATACATTTTAGCACCTTCTTCATCTGCTTTTCTTACTTCAGGATGGTTGGCTAAACCAAGGTAGTTGTTTAAGCTCCACACTAATCTTTCCTTCCCACGGAAAATCATCTTGTTCGAAATATCTCCCTCTAACTTTGGAAATGTAAAATAACCATGAGCATCCTTTGCATGCATCCCTAATGGTCCGCGGTTTTGCTTTAGCTTTTCAAATAAATCAATCATTCTATTTTTTTTAAGTTTTAATTCGATTAAAATTCGCTTCAAAAGTGAGCACAAAATTAACTTTTAATTGCTTATCAATTACAATATTTTTAACAAGTTCTTGTTTAATGAGGGATTTTTGATGGTCTAATTAGTTAAATTTGCGCATATTTTAGATAAAATGAAGAAAGGAATAGCCTTCCTCGTAATGGTTTTGGTGATGTCATCATGCAGTAAGTTTCAGAAGCTTACCAAGAATCCAGATATGGATGCCAAGTACAACGGAGCTGTGAAATATTACGAGAAAAAGGATTATTACCATGCCTTACAACTTTTTGAAGAGCTTATTTCCGTTTACCGAGGTACTTCAAAAGCAGAAGATTCTTACTACTACTACGCTTATTGTACTTTCTATGTAGATGATTATCAGACGGCGGCTTATTATTTTAACAATTTCGTTCAGACATTCCCTAATAGCAAGCACGCGGAAGAAGCGCAGTACATGTATGCTTACTGCTATTATTTAGATAGTCCTATTTCTAGTCTCGATCAGACATCAACCTTAGAGGCCATTGAAAAATTCCAGCTTTTCATTAATCGATATCCTTCGGGAACAAAGGTAGGAGAGGCGAATATCCGCATCGACGAATTGCGTAAAAAACTGGAAGACAAGTCGTTTGATATCGCAAAGCTGTATTTCGATATGGAAGAGTACAAAGCTTCTGTTGTGGCTTTCGAAAATTTATTGACTAATTATCCGGGGACAGAATACAAAGAAGTGGCTCTTTTTACAATGTTAAAAGCCCAATTTACGTATGCAGGTAAGAGCATCGATTCAAAAAAAGAGGAGCGATTTAAAAATACTTTAGATATCTATTACAAATTAGTAGATAATTTCCCACAAAGTAGGTATCTTCGCGACGCAGAAAAAATATTCGAAGCCACTAAGGCTGAATTGAAAAAGTTGGATGCACCAGTAAAAAACTCTTAAAAAACGAAAATTATTCATAAACATGGCAAACTATAAATCTTCTACCAACACAACCGTTACTCGCGACCTGTTGAACTTTGAAGAAAAGACAGGAAACATCTACGAATCAATTGTAGTTTTATCTCGTCGTTCAAATCACATCGCAGCAGAAATGAAAGAAGAATTAACAGATAAATTATCTGAATTCGCTTCTGCAACAGACAACCTAGAAGAGATTTTCGAAAACCGTGAACAAATTGAGATTTCTAAGCACTATGAGCGTTTACCAAAGCCAACTTTGGTATCAATTCAGGAGTTTTTAGACGGAAAAATCTATCACAGAAATCCGCTTAAGGATCAAGAATAATTCATTATGCGGTTATCCGGTAAAAATATCCTGCTCGGGATTACCGGCAGCATCTCAGCTTATAAATCCGCAGACCTTTGCCGTTTACTAGTAAAAGAAGGAGCGACCGTTCGTGTTGTAATGACACCATCGGCCACTGAATTTATTAGTCCATTAACCCTTTCTACTTTATCAAAAAACACGGTTTTTCATACCATGGTTTCAGAAGATGAGACCTGGAATAATCATGTTGAATTAGGCCTCTGGGCCGACTTACTTTTAATTGCACCTGCATCAGCAAATACCATTGCTCATTTTGCAATAGGAATTTGCGAATCACTTTTAGATGCGGTTTACTTATCTGCACGATGTCCCGTAATGATGGCACCTGCTATGGACCATGATATGTTTTTGCATGCTTCTACGCAGGATAATCTTACTATTTTAAAAACAAGAGGACATCAAATCGTTGGTCCCGCGCAAGGAGAACTTGCAAGTGGATTAATAGGAGAGGGACGATTAGTTGAACCAACAGATATTGTTACAGAAGTAGTGAATTTCCTTTATGCAGATTTACCACTTCGTGGAAAGAAAATAATTGTTACTGCAGGACCTACTAGAGAAGCTATTGATCCAGTAAGATACATTAGCAATCATTCTACAGGTAAAATGGGAATTGCTATTGCTAAAGAATTAGTAGCAAATGGTGCTGATGTTATTCTTGTATTAGGACCAGTTTCCATAGATATCCCGAGAGGAGTTTCGGTAATTCCTGTTAGTAGTGCTTCCGAAATGTACAAGGCCGTAATGGATAATTTTGAAGATGCTACAGGAGCGGTCTTAACTGCTGCAGTAGCTGATTATACTCCGGAAGTCACTTCAAGTACGAAAATAAAAAAGTCGGATAGCGATATGAATCTTGCATTGGTGAAAACAAAAGACATCGCAGCAAGTGTAGGACAAATTAAAAAAGCTGATCAGTTTTTAGTGGGATTTGCACTGGAAACAAACGACGAAATAAATAATGCAAAGAATAAATTAAAATCGAAGAATTTAGATTTAATTATCTTAAATTCGCTTAACGATGAAGGAGCTGGTTTTGGAACCGATACGAATAAAATTACATTCATCAGTAATACTGAAACAACAGAACTTCCGTTAAAATTAAAATCTGATTTAGCAAAAGACATAGTAAACAAAATAAAAGAGTTGGTGCATGCGTAAAATTTTATTTCTATTCTTATTTCTTTTATCCTCCACAACTATTTTCGCTCAGGAATTTACGTGTCAGGTGAATGTACTTACACCTAGAATTCAAAGCTCTGATAAGAAAATTTATACTACGCTTCAAACCGCTATTTATGAGTTCATGAATAATACGCGTTGGACAAACGATAAATTTAAAGCGGAAGAAAAAATTGAGTGCTCCATTCAAATTGAGATTACAGAACGAGTTTCAACAGATGAATTTAAAGGATCTATTCAGGTATCTGCACGTCGTCCCGTTTTCGGTACATCATATAATTCACCTTTGATTAATTATAAGGATGATGATTTTACATTTCGTTATGTTGAATTTCAAACATTAGACTATGCTGGTGAAGCAGGAAGAAATCCGAATTTGGTTTCAGTTCTTGCTTTCTATGCAAATATTATTTTAGGATTAGATTACGATTCTTATTCGAAATATGGTGGAGGAGAGTATTTTGCTAAAGCTCAATCTATCGTAGCAAATAGCACCAATGCGTCGGAGCCAGGATGGAAAGCATTTGAGGCTAACCGTAACCGTTATTGGTTATGCGAGAATATCAATAATCCTATTTACAAGCCTATCCGTGCGTTGTACTATGATTTCCATCGTAAAGGATTAGATACCATGTCGAAGACCAGAGATGAATCGATTCGTACATGTGCTGACGCAATAGAAAATGTAAGAAGAGTACATAATGATAAGCCACAATCCGTTTTTATGAAGACTTTATTCGATGCTAAAGCAGATGAAGTAGTGAATATTTTTTCAGGTGCATCGGGGGATATTAAGTCGAATATGGTTTTGATTTTAACTGAAATAGATCCTTCGAACTCTACCAAGTATAATAAAATTCAAACTGGCGGTAATTAATTTTTAGGTTAAGAACTGTTACAATGCTAAAGAGATTATTTGTTAAGAATTATATTCTGATTGATGAACTTGATATTTCCTTCGATAAGGGAATGTCGGTCATAACCGGTGAGACAGGCGCGGGTAAATCAATTCTTTTGGGTGCATTGGAATTAATTCTCGGACAAAGAGCTGACTCTGGAACTTTGTTACATAAAAAGACTAAGTGTATTATTGAAGGGACCTTTCAAC
>JBDKGQ010000056.1:0-7092 GCA_039798145.1 Bacteroidota bacterium | reverse complement strand
TTATAACCTTTGTGTTTTACATGGATTACCATCAAAGAACAACGCTGCTTCTAGCCTTATCGATAATTTGAAAAACGCGGGCGTTCCACTATGGTTCATCTTAAGTTCTAATACGGATATCAATACCTTAAATAACCTATCTGTTGGATTACAAGTAGCAAACAATCGTGGTAGTATGCAAGATGTATATCCGAGCGTATCCAACGCATTTTCGCTATTTACTTTTTCTGAATTGCTGACGGATAAAATAAAGGAATGGCCTCCGTTATCATCACCTTTTGGAGTATATACTATGAAAGGAGGTTCATCAGCTTTACTAAATCAGAAAATAGGAAGTATAACAACTACACAGCCATTGATGGTATTTAGTGAGCAAGGGAATTATAAATCCGTTGTGTTAGGTGGCGAAGGATTATGGCGTTGGCGCTTGGCCGATTACAATTCAAATGGTAATCACGATTTAAGCAATGAGTTAATTCTTAAAACAGTTCAGTATTTAAGCGTGAAAGATGATAAGTCGCCATTTAAAGTAAATGTCAAGAATGCATTTAAAGAAAATGAAGCTGTAGTTATCGATGCGGAGTTATACAATGAAAGTGGTCAGTTGACGAATGTTCCAGAAGCGAAAATTACGATTACCGATCAGAATAAAAAGCAATTCCCTTATGTATTCTCTAGAACAGAGAAAGCGTATACGTTAAACGTAGGACAATTTCCAGTTGGCAAATACACGTATAAAGCAGAAGTTAAATTAGGCGATAAGCTTTTTAATCGTTCAGGTGAGTTTAGCGTTAATGCCTTGCAGTTAGAAACCGTAAATACAATTGCTAACCATCAAATATTAAATTCAATTGCAACTCGCAGTGGTGGTAAAATGTATCCAGCCGCAAATTATCAAAACCTAATTGATGATTTGAAAAAGCAGGAGGACTTAAAACCAATGTCGTATACTCGAAAGAAAATGGAAGATATGATTGATTTTCCTTGGGTATTTTTTACATTGATTTTACTTGTATCAACTGAATGGTTTATTAGAAAACGTTCTGGAGGTTATTAATTATTTCCAATCTGCACAGACTTCCCTAAGAAGTATGGTGATTTATGCAAGATGTATAAATCGAGAAAAACTTTTGTGCGTGCAAAATACTCTCTGATATTAACAGCCAAAGAAAATTCCGGGTCTGGGTCTTTTGCATTGTAAGCGACAGCATTCATTTCATAAAAATGAGCAATGAATAATGCACGCTCATTATGGAACTCCTGAGAAATGATAGTAACATTATTCTGTCCAAATACTTTTTTACATCTAACTACTGAGTCCAATGTTCTAAACCCGGCAAAGTCCATGATGATGGAAGAGTCAGGAATCCCCATTTTCATTAACTCGCGTTTCATTTCACGAGGTTCGTTGTAGGTGTAAAATCTATTGTCACCACTCACAAGCACATATTTTATTTTTCCTGCAAAGAATAAAGAGGCCGCTGCTTTAATACGATTATAGAAAAATGGATTAGGTTGTCCGTTTTTCATGTGACGACTAGTGCCTAAAACAAGTCCTACTTTGTTCTTAGGAATAGCATTTAAGTCAGTGTAAATTCTCCCTTTTGAAAAATGATTAATCTGATAATTGCTATAATACAAAAGACCTCCAGTAATAATCACGAGGTTGGTAAAAATAATAACCACTACCTTGCTTGTAAGGAATTTTAAATAGCGCAATTTGTTGTTAGGGTTAATCACATTACTTTAATTGTAATACGAAGATATAACTAATGAACGTGTAAATTTATTTCGTTTGAAAAGGAAAGTTTATAACAGATCTAATATCGATCTTCCAATACTTCTGTTTCTTAACTCGATAATTACTAGAAGATAAGCAATTGAATAAATCAAATAAGGAATGCAGGCTTTAAATGAATCAGAAAAATAATATCCTCTTTTATTATCCGACATGTTAAACAAATTAAAACGGAAATAGGATGCATTGCTAATTAGCGTTTTCCATTTCCGATTAATTAGCCATTTGTGATAAAAGGTCAATCCAGTCATAATCATGAATGATAGAATCAAATTAATGGATTGAAAAGTTAAACCAGTTATTAGTAGAAACTCACCAAATAATCGAGGGTGATTGATGGCCGAATAAATCCCCACTTTCTCCTGTTCTTGGTTAGCTTTTTCATCGTTAAAGGACATAAAAACAACAAATAATCCGATGATAATCAGCCATGCTGAGACAAAGAGGATTGCATCGGTTGTAACATGATAAGTTGACCCAATTCGGGAATTAAAAGCCCCGTAAACACCGCCCAAAGAACAAATTATCCACAAAAAAGGTGGGTAGGATTCATCTGTTTTCCCTCTTAAATTGAATTTCTTGAACATGTTAATTGATTGTTAGTAGATTTTCTTGGAACTTATTGAAATTTAGCTATATTTCACCTCAGCATTATAGAATATTATATAAATCTTTAAACTATTCGCACTATGGCGAAGAATTCAAAAGTTGCTAGTAAAAAAGCAACAAAGTCAAAAGTAAGCAAAGCTCCAGCAAAGAAAAAGCCCGCTGCTAAAAAAGTGGTTGTTAAAAAAGCACCTGCAAAAAAGGTAGTAAAAAAAGTGGTCAAGCCTGTTGCTAAAAAGAAAGTAGTATCCAATAAAGTAGCTGTAAAAAAGAAAGTAGTCGCTAAAAAAGTGGCTGCCAAAGCAGTGAAGAAAGAAGCTAATAAAACAACAAAGCAAGCCCCAAAAAAGAATATAGTTGTTAAACCAATTAAAACTGTAACTAAAAAAGCTGCTCCAGAAAAAGTGGCAAAACCAGTTGCTAAAAAGGTAGTTGAAAAGAATGTTGTCAAGAAAACCGTTGTTCAACCTATCGTTAAAACGGTAGCTGTAAAAAAGTCGGAGAAGGTAAAAGCGATCGACAAAAAATCGGTAGAAGTTAAACCTCAAGTTGTAGCAAAAAATACGAAGGTTATTCAGAAGCCAGTTCCATCAAAGCCTGATGCAAAAGCGAAAGGGAAACCGGCAACGGAAGAAAAAGTTGAACCACTTCAAGCGAAAGCGGCGAAAGTAATTAAGGAGTTGGAAGAGACAATGGATTTAAACAAAGTTCGTCCTCGTTTACAAGCAGGCTCACCACCACCTAAGCCAATCCGTCATAAGGAACCTCCTTTAAAATTAGTTGAGCCAACCAATACCTTAAAACAGAAATATTCGTTGGAGTTTGAATTTCGTTCTTCTCCAAAAATTTTATTCAATACTATTTCAGATGCAAGTGGCTTAGCTGGTTGGTTTGCGGATGAAGTACAAACGAAAGATGATATTTATACTTTCTACTGGGATCAGGGTTCATCACAAGCTAAAATGGTGGCAATGCAAGAGCCTCGTTTAATTCGTTTTCAATGGCTCGAAGATACCGATGGTACTTATTTTCAGTTTGAAATTAAAGAAGATGATATTACTGCAGATGTAGCTTTAATTATAACTGATTTTGCTTTGAAAGGAGAGCGTGAAACTCAAATCAGGTTGTGGGAATCTCAAATTCAACAATTGAAAATGTTTGTTGGTAGTTTATAATACTACTTATTCTATAAAGTGAGATTGTAAGTTAAATTGCAGTCTCACTTTTTTATTCGTATTAACTCAGCAGTTAGGCAACATCTATTACCTTTGCAATCCATCATTGTAACAGTGAAAAAATTACACAAACTAGTTTTATCTTCATTTGTCGGACCTTTCATCCTGACATTTTTTATATCGCTGTTTGTGCTGTTGATGCAATTTCTATGGAAGTATATCGATGATTTAATAGGAAAAGGATTAGAGCCTTGGGTCGTTGGAGAATTATTATTCTATACTTCAGCTAATCTGGTTCCATTAGCATTGCCATTGGCCATTCTCGTATCGTCTATTATGACCTTCGGGAATATGGCGGAGCACTTCGAAATTACAGCAGCAAAAGCAGCGGGGATTTCGCTACAGCGATTAATGCGACCATTATTTTTTATTGCACTTGTCATCAGCGTTGGAGCATTTTTCTTTTCTAATAACGTCTTGCCCTATACGAACTTGAAAATGGGTTCGCTGTTATACGACATTCGACAGCAGAAACCTTCATTATCTATTCGTGAAGGTGCTTTCTACAACGGATTAGATGGTTATAGTATTAAAGTAGGGAAGAAAGGGAAGGATGGAAAAACACTATACAATGTGATGATTTATGATCATACCGCTGGCGATGGAAATAAAAAAGTGGTGATTGCAGAGTCGGGTACAATGATGACGGCTAATAAGGACAAGTATCTAATTCTGACATTGAATAAAGGTGCTGTGTATGAGGAGCAGAATAAAATTAAAAACGGATTTGATCATCACCCGCTCATGAGAAATTCTTTCGAGTCGTATAAAATTCGTTTTGATCTTTCTTCTTTCAAGTTGAATCGAACCAACGAGGATTTGTTTAAAGGTGGACATCAGATGATGAATATGAAACAGCTCGATGCTTCCGTAGATACTTTTCAAACTGATCTTAACAAGCGATTGAAAGATGTCAATAATAATTTAAAGCCGTACTTCTTTTTTGTTCGAGATACCGTTGATGTTTTTGCAAAGATGAAATCGGTGCCATCTTCCAATGTCTTTTCAGATAACAATAAGGTATATCAGACCATGGCCTATGAAAATGCAATGAATCAAGCGCGTTCTATTCAGGCGTATATGAACGGAACCTATGAGGATTTAGATGGTCGATATTATAACATTAATAAATACAAAGTCGAGTGGCATCGTAAGTTGACTTTGTCGGCTGCATGTTTCATTTTGTTTTTAATTGGAGCACCCCTCGGCGCAATTATCAGAAAAGGCGGTATGGGGTTACCGTTAGTAATCTCCATCATCTTCTTTTTGATTTATCATGTAACAAGTATTACAGGCGAGAAAATGTCGAAGGAAGGTGTTATTACGCCGTTAACCGGAATGTGGCTATCAGCGTTTGTGTTATTGCCAATAGGAATGTTCTTGATTTATAAAGCTACGCACGATTCAGCTTTGTTCGATAGAGATGCTTATAGGAATCTGGGAAAGAAATTTGTTTTATTATTCAAGAGGAAATAGATGAAGGTTTTGCAATTGTGTTTAAAAGTTCCTTTTCCTCCTAATGATGGCGGACGTATAGCGATGTATAATATGCAAAAGTCGTGGTGGAGTAATGATGTACAAGTAAAGGTGCTAACATTTAATACCATTAAACATCCAGTTCAATTAGATCAACTACCAGCGGATTATTTGCAAAAATCAACTATTGAAGGTGTCTTTTTGGATAATCAAGTGAAAGTTTTTGATGCATTAAAGGCACTTGTGAATGGAGAGTCATATAATATCAAACGATTTATATCTGAAGAATTCACAGATAAATTGAAGGCAATTTTGCAACGCGAAACTTTTGATGTGGTGCAATTGGAAAGTTTATACATGGCTCCTTACATTGAGACTATTCGTCAATTTAGTAACGCAAAGATTGTATTTCGTCCTCATAACATCGAGTATAAAATTTGGGAGCGATTGGTGAAAAATCAAATTAATCCAATCAAGAGAACATACCTCCGCATTTTAACCAAGCAATTAAAAAAATACGAGCAAAGTGTTTTAAATAAAGTAGATCTGTTGCTTCCGCTTACTTGGGAAGATGCGCAGGAACTAACGAATATGCATTGCCGAAAATCGATGATGGTATTGCCAATCGGGGTTGATGTAAATGATTATCCGATGGTGCCTCCACCGAATAACACAGTGATTTTTCATTTAGGTGCAATGGACTGGCTTCCCAATGTGGAAGGGGTGAGATGGTTTGTCCGTAAGGTTTGGCCATTAGTTTATTCGAAAAATAAAAATGTCCAATTACGATTAGCAGGTAAAGGAATGCCTGCTGATTTATTAAAGCTTAATAGCGATTCAATTCAGGTGAAAGACTGGGTGGAAGATGTCAATCGTTTTTATGCGGACGGGCAGATTATGGTGGTGCCGTTGCTAAGTGGAAGTGGAATGCGCGTTAAAATTATTGAAGGCATGGCGCTAGGAAAGGCGGTTGTTACAACGAGTATTGGGTTAGAAGGAATCCTTGCAACTGACCGTCGTGAGGTATTAATCGCCAACGAACCAGCTGAATTTGCTGATCGAATTCTCGAATTATTGGATCAACCGGAGCTGGTAAAATCGCTTGGAGTCGCAGCGAGAAAGCTTGTCGAAGAACGCTATGACCTTCATTTTTTAGGAAAAAAGTGGAAAGAGTTTGTTCAAAATAATTAAAAAAGATTTTGGATTCCATAAATCAATTCGTTATAAGTTGCTTATATTCAATTATTTGGACGTTTTTCAGCAGTACGCTTTTTTTTTCATAAAATTCCTTTCAAAAAAAGGTGTTTTATAAGGGATAATTTGTTAATATTGCAACCCCAAAATGTGGGTAAATAACAAGCATCATGAACTTACTTCAAATAGCTGAACAAAACAGCATCGAATTAAAGCAATGGCCTGGTTAACTACAAAATTATCGAGGGTAACAAAGAGCGTGAGCAGTTGTTCCAAGGTGTAGTTATTCAACGCAAAGGAAGCGCAGCAACAGAAACATTTACGATCCGTAAAATTTCTGGAGGTGTAGGTGTAGAGCGTATCTTCCCAGTAAACAGTCCTAAAATCATCAGTATCGAAGTAAATAAGCGTGGTAAAGTTCGTCGCGCACGTATCTTCTATCTACGTGATCAGGTTGGTAAAAGTGCACGTATCAAAGAAAGAAAAGTTAACACAGCAAAATAATTTTGTGTTCATAGTTATAGAAGGCCTCTCGGAAACGGAAGGCCTTTTTTATTGATGTATCTTTTTAAGCGTTTTAATCGTTTACATTTGAGTTATGAAATTTAGAGTAATCCTTCTGTTATTGTTTGTAATCTGTTTGAAGGCAGGTGCTCAGGATTTTACTATCGAGCGACTTTTCAGAAAGGACAATTCCAGCAGTAGCGTTTATGCTCTTAAAATTACAAACGTCAGCAATGATAGCATTATCGTTTTGCATGCACAGGAGGCTCAATTTCCTCC
>JBDKGQ010000055.1:0-6695 GCA_039798145.1 Bacteroidota bacterium | reverse complement strand
CTGAGAGAATAAATCCTTCGTGATAATAAATGAATGTTGTAATCCATTATTAACCACTGTAGTTTTTTCTGAAGGAACCCAAGCAGAAATATTATTATCGTATTCATAATTCACAATCTGACCGATATTATCTTTTAAGTCAACCTGTGCAATTAATTTAGCTTTTGCGATATCATTTACATCAGCATCAGATACAGTCTCATCAGCAACCTGATAAATCTTGTAACCTTGGAATGTATATGATCTTTCAGCATCTGTTAATGTATCAAAACCACCTGTTACATTTTGAACTGCCTTCGGGATTACCGCATCAACTTCATTATACAACTCAACTTTCTTAGTAGCTACGTTTTCTAATGATAAAATTAATTTTCTATCATCTTCGCGAATAGCTAAATCTGGAGCATCAGGACCATCAAGAATTTTGAAGCAATTATCGAAAATTGCTTGAGCCTTCTGATCTGCTAACTTCAATAATGAAACAGAAGCTAAAGGACCACCAGCTGTAGTACGTTGCCAGATAACACCTGTTGTGATATAGTTAACAGCACCAGGTTGTAATGTAAATGTACCTGCTGACTGTAACCAACGCATATCATCCGGTTGGATATTCGCTGTAACCATTGTCCATGGTGTAGAGAAATTAGGATCTGTATTATCAGGGAACATGAAGTTACATGGAGTAGCTGTAGCACCTGATCCACCTCCACGTCCGTCACCACCATAAGTGATAGGTAATCCATCTAACCAACTTCCTGATAAGTACTCATAGTAATCATCTGTAGTATTCGGATTTCCGTTAGGAACGCTGTTCGTATTTACATAATAAACGAAACGAGACATGATGATTTGCTCACCTACTTCATCGATTTCACCATCACGGTTATTATCGATTCCGTCACCTGGATCTGCTAATGGTCCTTGGAAGAAGTCGATACCTACTGATGGAGGATTCAATCCATAACCACCACCACCTTCGTCATCTGGATCACCGTTATATACATAACCTAATCCTAATCCAACGTCACAACCTACTAAGTCATCCGCTGCATTTCCCAAATCTGGGTCACACCATACACCGAAATAAGTTGAATCTAATTCATCACTTGAACGGTTAATGATTTGATACTTATAGAATGTCATGAAGTTGATTTCATTCGCAGTTTTAAATGCGAAAGCTTGTGCACGGATTTCTAATCCGATAGGATCAGAGCTAGTTTCAGTTTTGATGTTACCTACATCATTGAATACCCACCAAATTGATTTATCACCAAATAAGTAATCGTTACACTCTACTTTACCTGTATTTGGATTTGCAGGATAATCACCTGCTAATAGGAAATAAGGATAGTCACCATTTTCATAGTTATAAACTCCATCGTTATCAGCATCAAAGAAAGGTGCTAACGTTGGTAATTCACCTTTTGTGAAATCACCATTTCCTGGCCATGTCTTTATTTCATTTGTAGCCTCGCCACCTGCAACGAAGTCAGAAACTTCTTTACGGCTAATTGGCCAAAACTTATCATAAGCATCACAAGTAGCATTATCAATAGATGGAGAACCTGATGCAGTATCAATTGGTCCACCCCAAAAATCGTTTGATCCACCTTGACGGTATGTCTGAGCAGCTACTTTCAACTGTCCAGCCTGATCAAAACCTCCAATCCAAAGTGCTCCAGAATAAATTGAATTCTTTCCACTTCCAATTGGAACTTCATAGTATGGTGTTTGACCAACTGGATCCCACCAAAGGTCACCACCAACTAAAACACGAGCACGAACCTGGTTAATATCCAAGTCAATCTGTGAGGAAGTAACAGGACAGCTTGCTGCAACTTTTGTGTTGCGAACAGGAGCATGCGCTGCTTTCCCTCCTACATTCATCTTCGCGAATGTAGACGCGGACCATCCAGCCAATACCACAAGGCTAAATAAGATCTTATATCGAAGCATTTTCATAGCGTTAATTTTCTGTTTGTTTTTTTAGTAAAGGTTAAAAATCGAATCTTACACCTAATCTAGCTCTTCTTGGTAAGCTATAATTATCAGGGTTCAATAAACGAATATTGTATTGGTCGATGAATGCTTGTTGTGATAACTGAGCAGAAGATAATTGTAATCCATCAGCTGACTGAAGGAATCCATCATCAGTTGCGTTACCTGTAGCACGGTATACACCAACCACATTACGAGTATCCAATAAATTTTGAATCTGTAAATACACGTTGAATGTTCCTGACTTCTTCTCAGAGAATTTCACTTCAATATCCTTATCTAAACGTAAGTCAATTCTGAACTGCCATGGAGTACGAGCACCATTTACTAATCCTTCTACTGCACGCTGTCCGTTAGACTGCCAGCCAATTGCAGCAGCTTCACGAGTTGGACGAGACTGACGAGTATAAGGAGTTCCTGAGTTTGCACGGAATACTAAGTTAGCTCCTGCGTTAGCAAAAATTGGTTTGCCAAATACGATTGGACCATCATAATCTTCACCTGACTTATAGTGATAATCGAATGAAGCAGTTAACTGATGACGTGTATCGTAATCTAAAGGAATAATGAAACGTAAGTTAGGCTGATCTGTATTTGTTAATTCTGTGTTTGAACTAGCACTAGATCCAGTACCATCAGCAAACTGTAATGTATAGCTAGCTAACATACGAACGTTACCTGTACGACGTAAATCGTAACTCATTGAGATACCTTTAACAGTACCAAAGTCGATGTTATCGTAAGTTGTATAAGTATTAGGATAAGCGAAGTTTACTTTCGTAATCTGAATCATGTTCTTTAATTCACGGTAGAAAGCAGAGATTGTCAATGCTGATGACTTGCTGATTTTTTGTTTGAAACCAACTTCATAATCAGTTGTTCTTTCTGGCTTTAATCCCGCATTGTTTAATGAACCATCAGGATTTGTTTTTAAAGAAAGATATTCAGAAGGATCATTTCTTAAAGCAGAAGAAGGGCGTTGCGTTAATACATCATAGTGAGCAAAGAATTGTGCTTCATCAGTAATGTTGAATGCGAACGCGATACGAGGCATGATAGAGATTTGTGGTTTGTAATCTTCAAATACACCATCAATATTCCATGTTTCTGTAGCTAATTTACCAGCATCTGGTTTAACAGCAGGTACAATTGTTCCTGTTGCTGATTGAGATGCGATGATATCTGGATCACTTACAATTTGACCATACTTATCATACCATACATTTCCGTCACGGTAACCAATGATTGAACTTAAATCACCAGCGCTTGCTAAGTAAGGAACGAATGAGCCTTCAATATTGTCTGGCTTTCCTTCAATTGCTTGAGGGAAATCTTCTACTGTATACGCATCTAATAATAAGAACTTATCCTTTAAAGCTTTTTGATTTGCATCAAAACGGTCAACACGTAAACCAATGTTGAAACTTAAGTTATCAATTGTAAAACGATCTTGGATATATCCAGCCATGTAAGTTGGACGGAAAGCACCGATAGCACGAGTATAATTAGCACCATCTTTTTGTGTGAAGTAATCCTTGAATGTTGGATTTGTTGAAATTTTATTTCCTGAATAATCGTAACCATAATAACTAACTAATCCGTTAGCCACTAATTGGTCAGCGTTAAACATTCCAATATTTAATTGGTCTGGAGATAATGCATCAAAATCTACATACGCGTTGTTAGCAATGCCCAACTCATCACGTAAGTTTTCATAGAAACCATTAATGATCTGACCATTTTCGTCTAACGTTGGAGCGTAAGTAGAAGGGTGATTAATTGTGTAGTAAGTTGTATCACCATTCGTGATATTTTGACCGAAAATAGTATCACCAACACTGAAATCAGTTTCAGTTAAGTTGAAGTTAGCATACTGACGACCTAAAGCCCATAAGCTTCTTGGCGCTACACTGTAGCCACGGTCAACACGTTGTTCGAATTCGAAACCAACTAAAATTGAATGTTTCTTAATATCAGCATTACCACTTAAAGTCACACGATACTGATCGTTATCAAAGTTTTGGTAAGTATTTCTTAAGTTACCAACTCCTTCCCAGATTGCCATTACACTATTTGTAGCGTCTCCGTTTCTTACTCCACCAGCACTTCTGATTTGATCTAATGAACTAACGTTAACACCAGCCGCGTTGAATGCTCCATAAGCAGCATTTGTATATGCTTCAGCGATAGAGTTCATACCACCAGCTTGGAAGTCAAATGTGTTTGAGTAACCAATTTGCTCACGAGTAGTATCATCGATAGCAAAATAAAGTGGACTACTTGTTCTTGAGAATTTACCAATATAACCATAATCCCATAAATTATCTTTATGAACTGGATCTTGGTTAATCTGTTGGTTTTTAGAATATTCAGCCTGTACAGTGAAATAAACGTTTTTAAATACAGATGAATTTTCTTTTTCCGATTTATATGTTGAAGCTAAACGTTGAGTTAAACGTCCGAATACACGGTAATCACGATCAATGATTTGTGGATTCTCTTCAAAATTGTAAGCTACACGATTGATAGCATAACTTCTTCTATCATTTGTGTTGAAACTTCCACCTAATGTGAAAGTTGTAAACTCAGCTGGTTGATAATCGAACTTAGCAGTGAAACGATAGCCTGTTTGTTTTACGTTGCTTTTCGTTTTTACCTTTTCAAAATCATCAGCTGTATAATATTGAGCAGCATTGTATGAACCAAAGCTGGTTGCTGATGTTTGATATAATTCAATCGGATTCTGAATTAAATCCTGATAAATATTATCCTTTAATTTATACATTCCGATTCCTGATGGATCAGGATCTTTTTCTGATTGATATTCACCTGATAAGAAGAATCCTAAAACAGCTTTTTCACCACCATTCTCTAATTTCTTCTTCATCAATGGACCAGATAAGTCAGCTGAAACCAAGTTATAACCATATTGGTCAAACATTTCAGATGAAACAACCTCTAAACCACCTGTGAAATCTTTTGAAGGACCTCTTGTAGTAATTGAGATTACCCCTCCTGTTGCATCACCATACTGTGCTGGCGTACCACCCACGATTGCAGTTACCTGCTCAATACCTGATTGAGGAAGCTTCTGAGAACCACGGATACGGATACCATCCACATAGTAATCTGTTGCATCAGCACGAGATCCACGAACGTTAAGGTCATCACCTTCATCTTTCTGGAATACACTCGCAGCTTGAGCAGCAACTGATTTAACATCACGAGTTGGAGCCGCCTGAATATCTTCACGCGTTAACGTTGCTCCGCGCTGTACATCATCCTTTCCGAATAATGGAGCCTTGTACTCGATAATTTCAACACCACCTAATTCGATAGTAGTAGCTGAAATCATTAAGTCCTGGAAAGTAGTCTTGTCAATCGACACAACTACATCGTTAATCACCAATTCTTTGTAACCGGTGTACTTTAAACGGATGGTGTATTTACCAGCCGCTAACGGCTTGATATTATATTCACCATCAAAATCTGACTGTCCGCCTGAAACTTGAGTTCCATTCATCTCTGCAATAACAGTTGCAAATGGAATAGGTTGTTTGTTGGCTTTGTCAAGGATTTTACCTCTGATAGCTCCGGATTGTGCAAATGCTCCGGCGCATACAACCAGTAAAAACACTAGGGTTAAGTAAGCTTTCCTTATCATAGAGTTAATTTATTGTCTTCTTGGTGTTAATGTTACGTTAATCAGTTAGGGGGTTAAAAATAGAAATAAAAGAATCAAATTCCCAAATTGTTTATTTGATTTTGGGGTTGAATTTTATTCACAATTTGATTTTTAACAAAAGTTCTTTCATGGGAAGCCAACAATCTACTTCAGTAACACACTATTTCTGAACTGATTTCCAAACCAATAAGGAATATTCTATCTTATAATATTTAGCGTTCAAAACTCCCTCCTTTGTTAATAAAGTTTAGCCTCAAACGCATGTATATTGGTCCTGTTTTATCGAAAAACTAAGCCTACCAAATTATTTTCACGAATTATTTCCCATTATTAACAATAGAGTGAAAGCATTTTTTAAATTTGTTGGTTCTCGCAAAATGATACTGTTGATATGCAGGGCAGATTAATTCATGCGAGTTAATAATTATTCAATTTTAAATTAAGTAATGAGACTCAAATCACTTGAAATAAAAGGATTCAAAAGTTTTGGAGATAAAGTAATTATCCACTTTGATGAAGGTGTTACTTCGATAGTTGGTCCTAATGGTTCTGGTAAATCGAATGTTGTTGATGCAATGCGTTGGGTTCTTGGTGAACAAAAAACAAGAATGCTTCGCTCCGAAAAAATGGAGAACATCATCTTTAACGGAACGAAAACTAGAAAAGCCGCAAACCTGGCAGAGGTTTCTTTATCGTTCGAGAATAACAAAGGAATTCTACCAACTGAATTTACAACCGTAAGCATCACTCGTCGACTTTACAGAACAGGAGAAAGCGAATATCAATTAAACGGAGTTACTTGTCGTTTGAAAGATATCAATGACCTATTCATGGACACAGGTATTGGTCCTGATTCGTATGCTATCATCGAATTAAATATGGTCGATGATATTATTAAGGATAGAAATAATACGATTAATCAATTGAATATATCTTTAGCAAATGCAAATGCACAAACAGCAACTGCTCAAACTGCATTAATTAAATCAAATGATGCTCAAACTAAAAAGAA
>JBDKGQ010000054.1:0-8006 GCA_039798145.1 Bacteroidota bacterium | reverse complement strand
AGATCAATATCCTCGTAAATGATATGTGCTTTACCGTACATATAAACCTTTTCGTTTTCGAGGTCATATACAATTGAATCGACAGCTTCATACTTTACTTTCGATTTTAAATCAGTAGCAGTTTGTATTGAATCTACAGAAACGCTATCAATGTCAGTATTCAAAACGTTAGAACTGTCCGTTTGTGCGAATAAATTATCGCCTATAGTCAGAAAGAAACACACGAAAAGCCAACATTTTAGCGTTGATAAGTTGTAAGATTTAATACGAAATCGCTGTTGCATTCCTATTCTAAGCACTTAATTTTGTACTGCAAAGTTACTCATTCCATGGTGAAACGGATATTTACGCTTTTATTTACTTTTTATTTTTCTGTATTTTCTTGTTTTTCAGACGTGCCTGGAAAGAAAACGGGATATAAATTACGGACAGTTGTTATTGATGCCGGTCATGGTGGCCATGATACTGGTTGTTTGGGATCAGACTCCAGGGAGAAAGAAGTTGCTCTTCGAATAGCATTAAAACTTGGAAAGCTAATAGAGGCGAATTGTCCGGATGTTAAAGTGATTTATACGCGCAAAACAGATGTGTTTATTCCATTAATTGAAAGGGCGAACATTGCAAATCGTGCGAAGGCTGATTTATTTATTTGTATCCACCTAAACTCAGGACCTAAAGCAGCCTATGGCGCAGAGACTTTTGTGATGGGTTTACATAAATCAGATGATAATCTAAATGTAGCCAAACGAGAAAACGCAGCCATTTTATTAGAGGATAATTATCAAAAGAATTATGATGGCTTCGATCCTAATTCGCCAGAAGCAAATATTATTTTCTCTTTGTATCAGAATCAGTTCATGACGCAGAGTTTAAGTTTTGCTGCTAAAATTCAGAAGCAATTTAAGGATAATTCTAAGCGATATAGCCGTGGCGTTAAACAAGCAGGTTTTCTTGTATTATACAAAACAGCTATGCCATCGGTGTTAATTGAAAATGGATTTTTAACGAATGATAATGATCAACGTTTTCTAAGCAGTGATGCTGGACAGGCTAGTATGGCCTCTTCCATTTACAGAGCATTTAAATCGTATAAATCTGAATTGGAAACTGGAATCGTTAGTAATGATAAAATCGAGGAGCAAGATAATTTGGTAGAGGAAAAGTCTGATACTAATAAGAATGACCAAATAGTTACGACCAGCACTTCGTTAAAAGACCCTAAGACGGATAAAAAAGCTACAGAGTACAGAGGATAATTCTCCAGTAAAATCGGTGGATACCACTAAAACGGTTCAATCCGATAAAAAGGACAATGGAAATACTAAGACTGACACCCCAAAAGAGAAATCACCTACTACACCTAAGCCGACTGATAATAAGTCAACCACTAAGGCTGATGTTGATTATTCTAAACTAGCTTTCATAACAGTGCAGGTAGGTGCAGTAAAAGAAGGTGGAGCGATTTCTCCCAAAATAAAGGATCTTAAAACAGTTTTTAATATCACTTTTGAAGATGGGTACACTCGATATTTTGTTGGTCGATTTTCCACGATAGCGGATGCTAAGGTCCGTCTTGAAAAACTAAAAGATGCGGGTTTTGAAGATGCATTTTTAGTGGCTTATGATCATCTAGTGAAGGTTAAGTGCTCTGAAGTTCAGAATAAAAAGTAGTTTTTCTTCCAATAATGGATGCATTTATTAACTGATTTAATCAACATTTTTTTGCTTAAAAATAACTTTCAAATTCAAATTTTGTTTGCTTGAATATTATTACTTTGCAAGAGTTGAAAATTATTGATTATGATAGCTAATATTCTGTTTGTTTTACTGCTGATTGCTGGTGTAGGATTGTTTACTAAAAAAATCAGATCAGTTATTCGAAATATTAAATTAGGTCAGGATTTAAATCTTAGTGACCGTCCGATGGAACGCTTACAAACGATGGTACGCGTTGCCCTTGGTCAATCGAAAATGGGTAGCAGACCAGTTGCTGCGTTTTTTCATGTGATTTTATATGTTGGATTTATCATTATCAATATTGAAGTTATTGAGATTATTATTGATGGTGTTTTCGGAACACACAGAGTACTTTCATTTTTAGGTAGCTTTTATAATTTTTTAATTGGCTCGTTTGAATATTTAGCTTTTTTAGTTTTGATAGCTTGTTTTGTTTTTTTATCGAGAAGAAATATTTTAAAGTTAAAGCGTTTCCACATGAAGGAAATGACAAAGTGGCCAAAGTCGGATGCGAATATTATTTTGATTACGGAAATATTTTTAATGTCGGCTTTTTTAATCATGAATGCCTGCGACTTTCAATTACAAACATTACAAGCAGAACATTATTTTAAAGGTGAAATTGTAGGAGCTTTCCCAATTTCTTCAGCCCTTATTTCTTTTTTACCTTCTGATGTTTCGACTTTAGAATTCATTGAACGCTTTTGCTGGTGGTTTCATATCATCGGAATCTTAGCGTTCTTAAACTATGTTCCTTACTCAAAGCATTTTCACATTATGCTTGCGTTTCCAAATACCTATTACAGTAAGCTAACTCCGAAAGGCCAGTTTACAAATATGGAAAGTGTAACGAACGAAGTGAAATTAATGCTTGATCCAAGTGCTACTCCACCACCTGCTGATGCCCCACCTGCCCGATTTGGTGCTAAGGATGTACAAGATTTATCTTGGAAACAATTAATGGATTCCTATTCATGTACTGAATGTGGTCGTTGTACATCAGCTTGTCCGGCAAACATTACTGGCAAATTACTTTCGCCTCGTAAAATTATGATGGATACGCGTGACCGTTTGGAAGAAGTTGGAAAGAATATCGATCAACATGGTGCTGATTACAATGATAACAAGGCTTTATTAGGCAATTATATTACTGAAGAAGAATTATGGGCTTGCACAAGTTGTAATGCATGTACGGAGGCTTGTCCTGTGAATATAGATCCACTATCCATCATTATTGATATGAGAAGGTATTTGGTTATGGAGCAATCAACAGCGCCTGCAGAATTACAAGGAATGTTTACGAAGATTGAGAACAATGGAGCTCCTTGGCAGTTCCCTGCTTCAGATCGCATGAATTGGACAAAAGATGAAAATTAATTAACCACTACATATAAGAAAATGGAAAAATTAGTTGTACCAACAATGGCCGATATGATGGCCAAAGGAGAAAAACCGGAAGTATTATTTTGGGTGGGTTGTGCCGGAAGTTTTGATGATCGTGCTAAAAAGGTAACTAAAGCAGTTGCTAAAATATTACAACATTCAGGAGTTAGTTTCGCAGTATTGGGAATGGAAGAAAGTTGTACTGGTGATCCTGCAAAGCGTGCCGGACATGAATTTCTTTTTCAGATGCAGGCAATGAGTAATGTAATGGTTCTTAACGGATACGAAGTAACGAAGATTGTTACTGCTTGTCCGCATTGTTTCAACACTATCAAAAATGAATATCCTTCACTTGGAGGAAACTATGAAGTGGTTCATCACTCGCAATTATTGCAACAGTTAATTGATGCTGGTAGATTGAAAGTAGAAGGTGGTTCTTTCAAAGGTAAGAAGATAACATTCCATGATCCATGTTATTTAGGTAGAGCAAATGGCGAATATGAAGCGCCTCGTTCAGTAATTCAGAAACTGGATATTTATTTCACAGAAATGAAACGTAGTCGCGCTAACGGATTATGTTGCGGTGCTGGAGGTGCTCAGATGTTTAAAGAACCAGAGAATGGTAACAAGGACATCAACATTGAACGTGCTGAAGAGGCTTTAGCTTTAAACCCTGAAATAATTGCTGTAGGTTGTCCGTTTTGTATGACAATGTTATCAGATGGTGTTAAGAATTTCAATAAAGAACACGAAGTACAAGTTAAGGATATTGCAGAAATGATTGCGGAGGCAATTGATATAAATTAAGAATGGATAATCAATCAGGATACAAACATTTCATTGAAGAAGTAGGAAATATTTCTGCTTTCACATGGAAGTTTTTCAAAGCTTTTTTTAATCGTAAACAAGAATGGAAAGAGATTATCCGTCAGTGTTATATCATCGGTTATCAATCAATGCCATTAGTAGGAATTACTGCTTTTATTATGGGATTGGTATTGACAGTCCAATCACGTCCGACTTTAGAAGAATTTGGAGCTGTTAGCTATTTACCAGCTATGGTGGCGTTATCTGTAGTACGAGAAATTGGTCCTGTAGTAACAGCATTGATTTGTGCTGGTAAAATTGGATCTAGTATCGGGGCTGAATTAGGCTCTATGCGAGTAACAGAACAAATTGATGCTATGGAAGTTTCAGGAACAAATCCATTTAGATATTTAGTTGTAACACGTGTAGCGGCTTGTATTTTTATGCTTCCAGTTTTAGTGGTTGTTGCAGATGGGATTTCATTGTATGCATCTTATTTAGGTGTTAACTTAAAAGGAGTTTTAACCTGGAATTTATATTACCATCAGGTATTTGAATCATTATCATTTTCTGATATTTTGCCTGCCTATATCAAAACCTATTTCTTCGGTTTAGCAATTGGAATTATTGGTTGTTACAAGGGATATTATTCAAACAAAGGAACGGAGGGTGTTGGAATCGCAGCGAATTCCGCTGTAGTTGTTTCGTCGTTGGTAGTATTTATCATGGATTTAATCGCAGTGCAAATTGCAGATATGTTAGGATATACATAGTCATGAAAGAAGAAGCAGTAGTTGTAACTAATAACCTTGTAAAGTCGTTCGGGAAAAATCATGTCCTGAAAGGATTTAACATGGAGTTACATAAAGGGGAGAATTTAGTTGTGCTAGGTAAATCAGGTTCAGGTAAATCGGTATTGATTAAATGTATGGTTGGACTTTTATATCCAGATAATGGAAGTGTAAAAGTATTCGGACAAGAAGTAGCTGATTTATCCGTTAGTGAATTAGATGATTTAAGAACACGAATCGGATTCTTATTTCAGAGCAGTGCCTTGTATGATTCCATGACAGTAAGAGAAAATTTAGAGTTTCCTTTAAAGCGACATCATCCTAAATTAAATCAGAAAGAAGTGGATGATTTAGTGATGGAAGCTTTAGCAAACGTTGGATTAGAAAGAGCAGTTGACTTAATGCCATCTGAATTATCGGGTGGTATGAGAAAGCGAATTGGTTTAGCAAGAACATTGATTTTAAAACCTGAAATCATGTTATACGATGAGCCAACAACAGGTTTAGATCCAGTAACAAGTAGAGAAATCAGTAATTTAATATTAGAAGTGCAAAGTAATTATAAGACTTCATCGATTATTATCACACATGATATGGACTGTGCAAGAACAGTTGCCAATCGTGTCATTGTTTTAATTGATGGAGAACGTTATGCAATGGGAACATTTGATGAATTAATGAAATCAGAAGACCCACAACTAAAACCATTCTTCGCGGCATTATGAAAAATAAATATTCAAATTTTAAATTAGGTATATTCGTTACTGTTAGTCTTATTTTACTAATTGTTTCGTTGTATTACATTGGCAACAAAAAGCATATGTTTTCTAAAACCACCACAATCTATGCAGTGTTTCATAGCATTGATGGATTAAGAGCAGGAAATAATGTGCGCTTTGCAGGTATTGATATTGGAAACGTAAGTGAAGTTAAAATCATTAACGATTCAACTGTTATTGTCTCAATACAAATTGAAGAAGATGCTTCTCGATTTATTAATAAAAATGCAGTTGCTAATGTTGGCTCTGATGGATTAATGGGAAATAAATTAGTGAACATTATTGCTAGCCCTGTTGCATCCACTCCTATTGCTAATAATGATACACTCTTATCGGAAACGCCGATAGCAAGTGATCAAATGATGCGGACGTTAAACAATACAAACAATAATGTTTTAGATATTACCAACGATTTAAAGAATATTACTAAGCGCATCAATTCAAGTAATGCGTTATGGTCGTTGTTATCTGATACAGGAGCCGCTAACCAATTGCTAGTTACTATCGATAGATTAGAATCAACCGCAAACAATGCAAATCGACTTTCGTCAGATGCTTCTCAAATTGTAAAAGACATCAGAGCTGGAAAAGGAAGTGCTGGAAAATTGTTAGTTGAAGATTCCATTGCTAATGAAATGGAAGGATTATTAAGTAAATTAAATGATGCTTCAGATACAGCTAAATTAGCTTTACATCATATGCATGAGTTCATGAAAGACTTAAACATGACTCCAGGATCTTTAGGTGTTTTAGCAAGAGATACAGTAATGGCAAATGATATGAAGTCGATGATGTTTAACCTCAAAGAAAGCACGTATCATTTAGATGAAAACATGAAAGCCCTACAAGGAAATGTATTCTTCAGAAAGTACTTTAAGAATCAAGAGAAGAAAAAGAAAGCTGGGAAGTGATAATTTCTCCCAAAATGAAAAAGGACCACCTCTAATTGAGATGGTCCTTTTTCATTTAACTATGTTTGTTAATATCCAAATATATCTTCCAATTTCAACATCTCTATCTTGCCATATTTGCCTAACTCTTCCATATTCAATTTATCTTTTTTACCTAAGACAACTAATGTATATGTCATCGGTTTGATTTTTTGCAATTGAAAGTTGTTTACATCGGTTAAGGTCATTCCTTTAATTCCATCGTAAATGTTTTTTCTATAGTCGTAGTTAATACCTAATTTTTCATTCGAATGATAACTTGACAATAGACTACCTTTTGTAATTCTTGTTGTTTCTAACTGCTGAATTGCACCTTCTTTTGCATTGGCAAATCCCTTTTCATTTAAAGGCATATCGCGAAGCAATTCCATCATTCCAGCAGATGCTTCAGGTAATTTATCTACTTGTGTACCGATGTAAGCAGTATTAAAGAATGATCTTTCTTTTAATCCTGGAGTTGTGTAACGAGAAGAAACTGCATATGCTAAGGCTTTACTCTCTCTCAATGTCTGGAATACAGGCGAGGCCATACCACCCGCAAAGTAACGATTGTATAAAAATGCACTAGGCAATTGACTTACATCAAATGCGCTTCCCTTCGATAAGAAAACGATTTCAGCTTGCTTCATTTCATAGTCAACAACAAATACTTTTTGTACATCATTCGACTGCTCTTTGAATTGTTTTGCAGCAGGAATAGCTTTATTCCCTTTCGCTAAATGCTGTTTGTTCATTAATAAAACAACCGAAGCATTACTTGAAGGACCATAATAATCGATATAGTGATTATAGCCAAATACTCCTTTCAACATAGTTACTAGTTCATCCGCCTTTAACGCTTTTAATTGCGTTTCACTTACAACATTAGTTGAAGGTGACTGTGAGCCGAACTTAGCAAAGTTCTGCATCTGACCCAGAATTACATTCTTATTAAGTTTAGCATTCGAGCGACGCTTTAAAATATCTTCTACCAAATTATTTAATGCTTGCTCATCTGCTACCGGATTATTCAATAGCTGTTCAAATAATGCTACTGCTGCATTTAAATTTTCATTTAATCCGTTTACATTAAAAGTGATTTCATCTTCCGAAGATCGTGCGCTATAGTCACAACCTATCTTGTAAAACTCTTCTTTTAAATCAGCACTTTTGTATTTACCAGCACCTAAATATTTGAAGTACTCTGTTACAACGCTCCACTTCGGATCGTGATTAGTACCCATCGGGATAGTATAGTTTAAATCGAAGGTTCCGTTTTCTTTATTTTCTACGGAGTAAACAGAAACACCACTTTTTAATTTGCCTGACTTAATTGTGGTAGCATAATCAACAAATACCGGTTGAATAGAAGGAGCTTTTTTATTTACTACTGCTTTCAAAAACTCACTTTGTACATCATTATTCATTTTAATTGGAGTGATAGCAGGCTTCACCACTTTTACCACATCTTTATCTTCTCCTGTTCTCTTGTAAACCACCACATAATTATCACCGTACCAGTCGCGCACAAACTGAACGATTTGCGCCTTATTGATTTTCGCTAAACGATCTAAACGCTC
>JBDKGQ010000053.1:0-6781 GCA_039798145.1 Bacteroidota bacterium | reverse complement strand
TTGGTTTTAGTTTTTGTCTCTTTTGGTTGATAATAATCTGGAGGGAATCCGTTTGTCTGACGCCATAATTCATAACCGATAGTAACTGTTTTCAGGAAGGCGATACCGTTAGCACCGGCCCCCACCTTAAGAGCCTTCGGCCAAGGATGATCATTTTTATCGGGAGCAATTAAGGCTCTGTATTTACCATTATCGCTGATAAAATTATCGATAGCTACAATCTTACCTGTGTAGGTTCCATAGCTGATATTTGGCCAACCAGAAAACACCACCGCAGGCCATCCATCAAACTGCACTTGTACTTTTTCTCCGATGCTAACGAGAGGTAAATCCACAGGATTGATATACATCTCAACAGCTAAGTCATAATTTGCCGGCATGATTGTAACAAGTGGTTCACCTTCTTTTATATTTTCTCCTAAACCTTGTTGCACAGCCTTCGTGATGTAACCATCTTGAGGAGCTTTGATATAATACATGCCGCTACGCACAGAATAATTCATAAACTGATTTTGTAATTTAGTAACGGACATTTCTCCATCGTACATATTACTCACAGCAGTAAACTTTTCTGACTCTGCTTTGGATAACTTATCCTGATATTCCGTTTTAATACTTGAAATTTCTACTCGCGCATTAATCACTTCATTGTTTGATGTCATTAATTTATTTTCCTGCGCCATCATTTTCGATAATGCCTCTTGCAATTTCACTTTACGAGCTTCAAGTTCTGTTAATGATTTCAATCCTTGTTTGTAAAGTTCTTGCATACGATCGTATTGCTCCTTCGCAATTTTATAATTCAACTTCTCTGCTTCAAGCGTTACACTGTCGGTAGCAACTTTCAAAAAAGCTTGCTTTAATTTATTTGATGCTTGTTCTAACTTTAAGGATTGCGTTTGCGAGATTGCATCAATCTGATTGTCGAGTGCACGAACCTTATCCATATACCCTTGAACAGATAGTTCCTTCGATTTTAATTGTTCTCCTGTTCGTTGAACTAAAGAAGAATCGAGATAATCTTCTTTAATTTCAGAGATAAACAAAATCGTATCACCTTTCTTTACAAGATCACCTTCTTTAACATACCATTTCTCGATACGTCCTGGAATAATACTTTGAATTGTTTGTGGACGTTGATCAGGACGAAGAGCCGTCACATTACCAATAGAACGAATATTTTGCGTCCATGGTAAAAACATGAATATGATGAATAATACTAGTAGATAATAAAATATCTTTTTAATGACCGACTTATATTTTTTCTCTTCAATCGATTGCAAAGAAGAGAATTCTCCTGGATTAACAGGCAAATTATTTTTAGGTGATAAATTAAGCATGGCTGATAGTTCCTGATTTCATTAAATAACTACTGTTACATTTTGATAAATAGTATTCATCATTGGTAACTGCTACAATGGTACAATTAAATTTATCTGATAAGAGATAGTCGATGATTTTATTCTTTTCAGTTTCCGTAAGATTATCAAAGCAATCTTCTAATAAAAGTAATTTCGGATGATGAACAATTGCACGAGCTAAAAGTAATTTTTGAATGATACTCTTCGGAAAACTTTGTCCATCATTAAAGACTTTTGTATTTAATCCTTGTGGCAACGACTTAATAAAATCTTTTAGCATTAAAAGATCAAGCACCTCAAGAACATCATTAGTAGTAACATTATCGCGACCGATAGAAATATTATCTTCGATAGTTCCATTAAATAATTCATCGCCGTTCATGTACGTACCTGATAACATTCGAATGGAATCAACCTTATAATTTCCAACAGGTAAATCATTAAAACAAATGGTTCCATTTTGAATTTGAAATTGCCCTGAAATCAATTTCATCAAAGTAGATTTTCCAGAGCCATTATTTCCATGAATTGCAATTTTTGAATTTGCTGAAACTTGCAAATTACAATTTTCGATCGTGTTGCTAGTAGCATTCGGATAACCAAATACAACATTTTTCAATTCCACACTAAAAGCTTTTGAATCATCTATAGATAAACCGCTATTACAACTTTCTAATTCAAGGTCGGATACTTGTCCGATTTTTTCTAACGATGTTAAAACATCATAAATCGTTTCTAAACAAAGAATAATCTTTTCAACGGAACCGATTACAAGTAAAATAATCAATTCAGCAGCGACAAATTGTCCTATGTTCATTTGCTGATTAATTACTAATACACCTCCAATACTAAGTAAACAAGCAGCAATAAAAACTTTAAATCCGATTAAATAAACCATTTGCTGCTTAAGAATCGTATAGTGATTTTCACGAGCAGTCAAGTATTTACTTACTCTGCGATTAGTTTCAGAACCTGCGAGATTAGTATTTCCAGCCATCTTAAAAGACACTCTAGCATGTGCTAATTCCTGCAACCAAAAAGCGACATTGAATTTATTACCTGACTCTTTTACGCTTGTTTCAAAACCTTTTTTACTCGTATACTTAAGAATTGCATAAAGCACAACCACAACGGTAAGACTTAATAAAATAAAGAGTGGGTGATAAAGTGAAAGTAAAAACAATCCGAAAATAATCTGCAAGGTTGCCAAAGAAAAATCAATCAGAATTTTTGATAACCCTTTTTGGATAGTGGTGATATCAAAAAAACGATTCATTAATTCAGGAGCATATTTTTTATAAAGCTCTTCTGATTTAATATTTGGAATGCGCAAAGCAAAATCGAAGGCGGCTCTTGCAAACAAAGACTGTTGAATATTCTCCGTGATGCGCAATTGCATTACCTGTAATGTCCCAGCGAGGATAATTCCAGCAATAACTATAATAATTAATACGATAAATGAGATGGAAATTTCTCCCCCTTGTATTAAATTTATAATAGCCTGAATACCTAAAGGTAAGGTAAGTGCTACTAATCCGCTGAAGAAAGAGAGAGAATAAATCTGTCTAATCTCTTTATTATTGGCTTTTAACAGCGACCAGAATCTGTTTAATGGGTTAGGGTAGTTGTCCATTATTTTTTTGTTGTTGCTATTGATTTAAAAACAATTTCTGTGAAGAAAAGTTGTATATGATCGTCTTTTGTTGATGTATTTGTTAATCGAGGTAAATGCTCCTTAAAATGATGTTGGAGATGTGCACCTTCAATAACTGTTGAAATCAGCATATTCGGGAATTTATATTTTGGATTCAACTCCATTACAATATCAGAAACTTTCTCAACAAATTTTTTATACTCACTAAAAGCTCCAAGCTTATTTTCTTTATCGACTTCCTTATTCAAAAATGATTTTGTCGATTCAGTAAATACAATGCTATTTAACTTTTTCAGATTGATATGATCATATTTCTCATCATTCTCAATCTTATCAGTAATCAAGCTAATTGCCCTTTCTAATTTAACTTTCGGCGAGCTAATATTCGTTGTAGCAAAAGCTAATCGGTATTCCATCCAGCTCCAATACCAGGATATAAGATAGAGTAAAAGCTTTTGCTTGCTTTCAAAATATCGATAGATAGAGGCTTCAGTAGAATTAATAGCCTGCGCTAGTTTGCGAATCGTAAAATCTTCAAAGCCCATTGAATTAATTAGATCAATACTTTTAGAGATGATTTTAACTCCTAAATCGCTGCTATTAGGGTCTTTAAGGTAAAGTTTCGCGTTGACCTGTATTGGAATTGTGGTAGGAAGCTCAAACATGAGTAGTTTAATTTTGGGCAAATATAATAGTAATACTATCATAATTGCACAATTTTAACAAAATTTAACAATTAACTAATCTGACTTGGTTTCAGAAACCAGAGAATCAAATCATAAAGGTTGCTGCTCTTAACTGTAATAAACGTTTGTAAATGGATATAAGTACTTAATATTTGTCGCGAATAGTGCAGAACCATAAATTTGTCGTGGGGCGGAGGTGTGGTGGCCCCCTCAAAATTGGATAAAAATTTTCGTGTATTACCTAATCGGAATTACATCAAAAATATTCCTATTCCAATACACCAACAAAATAATCCCATACCGCATCCTTCGGAGGATTGGCCTTTATAAAAACAGGCTCTTTTGTTACTGGATGTTCAAACTTCACAGCTCTAGCATGTAAGTGAATAGATCCATCGGGATTACTGCGATTAAATCCGTATTTTAAATCGCCTTTAATTGGACAACCAATATCGGCTAACATAGTTCTGATTTGATGATGTCGGCCGGTATGTGGATTGATCTCTAACAAATGATAATTATCTGATGAAGCGAGTAGGGTGTAAGTCAGTTCACTTTTTAAAGCACCCTCTTTGGCTACCTTGCTGCAATAACTTTTGTTTTGCTTTTCGTTCTTAGTCAAATAGCGAACAACCAACTCCTGCGTATGCATTGGCTTATTCTTGACTACTGCCCAATACGTTTTTTGAATTTCCTTACTTTGAAACATCGCATTCATACGTGCAAGCGCCTTGCTTGTCCGCGCAAAAATCACAACCCCACTAACGGGACGGTCTATACGATGAACAACTCCTAAAAAAACTTCACCTGGCTTGTTGTACTTTTCTTTGATATAGGCTTTCACCTTGTCGCTTAAAGGAACATCTCCGGTTTTATCACCTTGAACAATATCACCTGATTTCTTATTGACTACAATCAGATGATTATCTTCGTAAATAACTTCAATCATTTAGTATTGCTCCTTTTCATTAGGAAAATCCTTTGCCTTCACATCAGTAATATACTGTTCCGTGGCACCCTTAATTTCATCAAAAAGATTCAAGTAGCGACGTAAAAATCGTGGATTAAATCCTTGGTTTAATCCAAGCATATCGTGTAGTACTAGTACCTGTCCATCGGTACCGTTACCTGCACCAATACCAATCGTAGGGATTTTAAGTGAAGACGAAACTTCTGTTGCCAACTGAGCAGGAATTTTTTCAAGCACAAGGGAAAAACATCCAATATCTTCCAACATCTTCGCATCTTCTCTCAATCGTTGTGCTTCTTGTTCTTCCTTTGCACGTACTACATAGGTTCCGAATTTATAAATAGACTGAGGAGTTAATCCTAAATGTCCCATTACGGGTATCCCTGCCGTTAGAATACGTTCAATTGCTTCTTTAATTTCTCTTCCACCTTCTAACTTCACTGCGTGAGCACCTGTTTCTTTCATGATGCGAATAGCAGAATTCAACGCTTCTTTCGAATTACCCTGATAAGAACCAAAAGGTAAATCAACAATAACCAACGCACGATTAACAGCTCTCACCACACTTGCCGCATGATAAATCATCTGATCTAACGTAATGGGTAGCGTAGTTTCATGTCCTGCCATTACATTACTCGCTGAATCACCTACTAAAATTACATCAATACCAGAGGCATCAACTATTTTTGCCATACTATAATCGTAGGCTGTAAGCATCGCTATTTTCTCGCCCTTTCGCTTTAATTCAGTTAGCGTATGCGTAGTTACTTTTTTTATTTCCTGATGTACTGACATATTTTATTTATTTGAAGAACCGGCCGATAATTTTCTTACTTTTCTACTAAGAACGGCATTTTCTTTTTCCAGCTCTTGATTTTTTTGTTTGATTTCATCTAACTCCAACATTAAAGCATCGATTCCGGGATCAGCAGCAGTAGGTATAGACAGAACACTTTTCAACGAATCATATTTACCATTGACAAACAAATACTCATTGACCAACGAATCATACTTTAGCTTTAATGAATTATAGGCAGCTACTGATGAAACATATTTCGACTCAAAATCATCTGGTGATGTATAGCCCTTCGCCTTCATTGTTTCAACTACCAATGCTAATTCATCATTATCATTTTGCAATTTTTCTATAGTGGCTTTCAATTTTGCTATTTCAACATTGACCGCAGCACTAGTCTCAGTAATAATACTATTATTATTGATAACTGCTTGATTACTTTTTTCTGTTTGTGTAACAACTATATTATCAATCGATAATTTCGTTTCAGGCCCAATTAAAATTCCGAAACTACCTTCTTTATATTCAATATCATTAAATGATAATAATCGCTTAGAATTAATCATTAGATCATAACTTCTATCTTGACAAGCTATCGTGATGATGTTGTTTTGATTATAATTTACTAATCCTTCAGAAGTCACCCATCCATTTGACTTGCTATCTCCAGTTATGTTTACATACAATCCATTTTTTACTTGTCGTAGTCTATATTTCGATAAAGGACCAATTTCAAAAATGTATCCACCAACACTAGATTCCTGAAGCATAAATAATACACCTACATACCCATCAATAGCTATTTCAATTGGATTTATTCTAACATTTAACTGAAATGCTGAAGCATTAATCTTCTTTGAACTCAAAACTGCATATGGCTCACCTTTCACTTTTCTATTCATGTAATACGATCCATTCTGAACCATAAACAGATTATTAAAATTAGATAGGGTAGGCCATTCGGTTGATGCACTATCAAAATCTTCTCTGAATAAAGGCGTATTAAATTCAGCATTTACCAAAGCGCTATTACTCATCTGAATCTGTGCTTGAGCAACAACGCCAGAAAATAGCATTAGTAAAATGGCAATCGTTTTTTGCATGACAGTTATTTATAAACCTTTTATTGCAGACTTTAATTTTGATTTCAATCCAGCACTCACTTTCACCAATGGTAAACGCACCTGGTCCTCCATAATATTCAATTCAGCCAATACTGCTTTTACTCCTGCAGGATTACCTTCTTGAAATAATAAAGGAATAAAACTATGGAATGGATAGTAAAGCTTTTGTGCAGTTTTATTATCGCCCTTA
>JBDKGQ010000052.1:0-6807 GCA_039798145.1 Bacteroidota bacterium | reverse complement strand
AACAACTGCTTTTTCAAATTCGTTCCCGAATTTTTTCTGTTTGATTGCTTCTTCCAATTTCATGAAGCAAATATACAAAATCAATAGTTGTAGTTACAATAGTGCGGTTGTTTCGACTCGGGTCCGGTTGTTTCGACTTCGCTCAACAACCTATATTACATTTTATTAATTAATTCCTAATTCGGCTTCGCTCAACAACCTATAGCATACATAATTGTTTTTTGAGCGTCCCGAAGCCTCGGGATTGAAACAAACATTCCTCAATCCGCCAGCTACTCAAAAAAAATCTCACACTAAAAAAGGGGCGCATGGCCCCTTGAGTTTAGATTAATTATTATTTTGCAAATCTACAATTACTCTTTCACCCATCTCACGGTGGTATTAATTTTTTCGTTTGTAATGTTTGAGAGATACATACCACTTTGCAAGGATTGAATTGAAAGTGGAAGTGAAAAATCGGAGGTGACGATATCGCTCAACACTAAACGACCATCGAGGCTGTAAGTATTGATGGTATAGGTGGCAAGTGGTAATCCGCTAATATCAATAAGATCTTTTGCGGGGTTAGGCCTCGCCGTTAGTGATAAATTATTTTGTAGTTGACTAATGGAAGTGGTGGTGGTGGTGTAGCCTAGTTTTACAACCCAAATATCAGCATTTCCATGACCTGGGTCATTTTTTACATTGCTAATCCCATCATCAGCGGTGGCAGAGATTAATAATGTACTATCATTAAGCATTGTTAATGAATTAGGCCAATCACGATGATTTGCTCCAAGTATTTTGTAGGTTAACAAGGTTCCTGAAGTATCGAAACTCATCACTACAACATCATTGTCACCATACCCAGGATTAAGAAATGATCCGTTTGAAGCGGTATATATTTCACCTACTGCAAATAGCCCACCTTGTGGGTTAGGTATCATATCCCAACTAATATCAATACTATTCGTTCCGAATTTTTTTTCCCATATTAAATTGCCACTTGTGTCCGTTTTTATTAACCAGAAATCTACTAAACCAAAACCTTGGCTCATAATGGTACCACCTGTATCTGCATCTGTATAGCCGTATATATAATAATAGTTATCTTGTTCAATAATTTTGGTAATAGAGCTATAACTATTATTTACCGTACTTCCCGATAATGCATAGCCACCAAACCGTTTATCCCATATTTTATTCCCGTTTTTATCTACTTTAAAAACTAAGCCATCAGGTGAGCCATAAAGTGGTGTGGTAACATTACCTCCAATGTCACTTTTGCTGGCTCCATAAATTAAATAATTTGAATCATTTAAAACAGTGAGGCCAAATTGCTTTCGACTTTCAAATGCTCTTTCGTTGTCATATCCACCAAAAACTTTGTCCCATTGTTTCGTTCCCAATGAATCAAGTTTAATTACCCAATAATCAGATCCGGCAGTAAAGGGATTTCCCCATGGATAATAAAAGGCATTTTGGGACTTGTCAAAACTGTGAACGCCGTTACTACATCCAATTAATAACAACCCACCTTCTAATGTTTTTTCTACCATACAATCCAAATTATGCCCAATTGAGCCAAATCGTAGTTCATTTACTTTATTCCCCAGGGAGTCTAAAAATAAAAGTAAATAGTCCGCTGTACCTTTTTGAGTAGTAAGCAAACTGCAACTAGAATCTGAGTAGGTACAACCAGATACAACAAATCCATTACGATATGAAATTATACTAAAGCCTTGATCGTCATTTGTGCCTCCGTATGTTCTATCCCAAATTTTATGGAGGGAGTCATCGAATGCTACAATCCAAAAATCTTTTGGACTTATTAAAGTATCACATGTAAAATCCGATTTGTCATACTGTGGATTTAAACTGCTGCTATTTCCAATTATTGCGTTTAAATGATTAGAATGTGTAATTGCATATCCTCTATCAATGTAGGATGTTCCAAAAGAATGATCATCCAGATAATTAAACGATTGGGCGTTGGAGTTGGTTTGAATAAGTATTATTATAAATAAGACATAGAAGTTTTTCATAAAGTCAATTTTTTAATGATTAAATCTAACTATTTTTTTTGTACTATATGTATGATCTCCATATTCTGATTTTTCGATGATTATATCATTTGTTGTATGATTAAAATAATTTTCTAATACATCAGTGCTTTTGTTGTTTGTAGTAAATAATAATTTACCATCTAAAGAGTAGTAGCTTTTTTGTAATAATTCTTTAGATGAATCAATCATTGATGGTGATATATTTTGATTTGACTTGAAGCTAGTTGCAGAAGAAATAGTCTTAATCATTTTATAATTCACATCCCAGATATTGGTGCCGCCGATACTTATATTTTGATAAGTAGCGAATAATTCATTATCTGCATGCCTTCCAGCTAATGATAAAAAGGAAGATATATCATAGTTGCCACTTGTGATAGAATAGGGTACTTGCCAGAATAATGAATCTATAGGTATAGCATTGTTATTACAACTAAGAACTATTGAATAATCAGCATCACTTACAACATTATTAAAGTTTTGATTTCCTGAATAAAATGACCAACCTACATAAATTCCATCTGAGGGGTAATTATTAGAATAGCAAACACTAGAGTAGTAGTTAGGATACTTGGAAAGGTCTATTGATGCTACATTATAATTAATAACCCCACTTCCACCATTATTAACTCCTTGGATATACCAATTCGATAAAGGAGTCAAGGTGATTTCATGTTCAACACCAACAACTGTCCATTCAGAAGAGCTTCCTCCAATTGGCCCAGGAGATGCAATTCTTGGAAACTCCCATTTATACGAAGAGTTTATTGGTAAATAAGCGTAAGGCCCAGCAATGATATTAACTGATGATGACGCTAAGTCATTAAAATTATAATCCGTAACAGTTAATTCGCCACTAGTAGGATCAATATAGCAAACATGAACTACATCAGCACCACCATCAACATATAAACTTACATCTGGATTAATTCCGTCGGCTAATTGATTTGTCGAAATAATTACGGAAGAAGTGTTTCCTACAGCAGCAAATATCCTTTTTGATTGGTCATCCCAAACTATTGTAAATTCTCCATCTAACTTACTATTACCATCAATATTTAAAGTGGTGCCAAAAGGAGCATGAGCAAAAGTTGAAACATAAATTGATGAAAACGCCAAAATGCCACTTTTCCATTCAAATATTTCTAAATAGTAATTTGAGCTCAATGAGTCGTAATAGACTACTGCCGCAAGAAGAGTAGAGTCGGGCTTTGTCAGTAAACAAACGTCAGGGTCTTCTAGATATCCAGAATAGGTAAGTGGTAATGTTCCAATATAATTATTACCCATATAATCAACTACCCATCCGAATCCTTTATTGGTTGTAGCATTACCCCAAACACTTACACGATATGTATTATTATTAAAAGCCATAATATCACAACCCGTATTTCGGCTATAAATAGGGCTGATTCCATAACTACTATCCTGTATGATAGGAGAAACAAATTGTGCGCTTGCCAGTAGCACATTAACAAGCAAGAGTGATAATAAAATAATTTTTTTCATAATTAATATTTTTTAAGTTACTCAAATTTAAAGTGGCAAATAACTAAAAACAATAAGTAATTTTACTTATTTTTTAATTCAGTAAAAATGGCAAAATACGGGATTTGCTAATTGTGCTATCTGCTGATATTCAGTTGTTTAGAAATTAAAACAACAGGTTTTTTCGTTCAAAAAATTAAAAAAATCATTTTTTGAAATTTTCAAAGGGTTCCTAAAAACGTCAGATTTTGTTGCCCCTGATTTATATAAAAAAGGTTGAATATAAAAACTTGTTTTATCGCTTATGAAACAGTTTGTAATATACAACGATATTAATTGATGAATAAAATTGTAAAACTCAATCCACCAACTGCTCAAAAAAGCCGCCTATCTGCGAAGCCTCGTCGATGAAATGAACTTCGTAAATCCAAAAGCGATCATCGTTGTTGCGGTCTTTGTCCGACATCTTTAAGGTATTATCAGCGTGAATATAATTGGCTAATTCCTCTCCTTGAATAATCTCATGCGGAAAATTTCCAATTAAATGTCCGCAGTGATGATTACCGAATGTCCAGCCATATTGCTGCGCCATTGTTTTTGTAAAATGAAAAAGTTCACTCGCTGTGATGGTTTCTTTTCTTGCCTGATAAAATGCTTTGCCTTCGTGCCACGCGTGCTCTACATCGGCTTTTAATTTCAATTTTTTTTCATTGCTGCCTATCACATAGGTTCTTCCAAAATCAGCTTCCCACTCTTCAAACACAGGCCCGAAATCAAGAAACACAATATCATCCTCCTGAATAATTAAATCATCGGGATTATGTTTGTAAGGCAAGAGCGTATTCTTTCCTGCTCTTACAATTCGTTTGTGCCAATATTTTTTTATCCCAAATAATTCAAAGGCTAAATCGTACACCGCAGTATTAACATCCTTTTCAGAAACATTTGCTTTAATGATTTCACGTGCTTCTATCTCAGAAAAAAGTTGAGCCGCCTTTGCTTCTGCAACAATTAGTTGTTCGAGTTTTTGATTCTTATCCATTGTTTCAAAAATACAGACAAGAATTTTAATTACTTAGACTTTCTGATTATTTTCTATAAAAAACTGCACATCCAATAGAACGCGTCTCTGGCTCATGCACTTTTTTACCTGCTAATAAATCATCAACCGCATTTGTTAGATAATGGTTTTTTACTTTATCGCCTTCTGCTCCATTATCATCAATAGCTCCGGTGTATTTGATAATCCATTGATTATTTTCCTTCCAGATAACAAATGCATGCGGAGTATGATCTGCATTAAAATCTTTTGCTACACTTTGCAAATTATCTTGCAAATAAGGAAACGTAAATGCTGCTGACTTTGCTTTTTCTTGCATACCAACAAAACTCTCATCTTCATACACAACAGTATCCATCGGATTAATTGCAAGCAACGGAACATTTAACGCGCTATACTTTTTTGCAATTGAATTAAATCGTTCAGCATATAATTTTGCAAACGGACAATGATTGCATGTAAACACAATGATAAATCCTTTTGCTGCGGGATAACTCGCTAACGAAATAAAATTGCCATCTACATTTTGAAGTGAAAAATCTTGAATCGTATCGCCTAATGTCGACTTATAATTATTCTTTCCACCACTTGCGAAAACGTTAGTGAAGTAACAAACAAGAAATAATAAAAGTAGTACGACGCTTTTCAAAAATCTCATTGCTTAATGAATTTTTGTGTAGTAGTTTTTAAAGTTTTCTCGTCGGTGATTTGTACAAAATATACTCCCGGTTTTAAAGTGCTAATATCAATTCCATTTTCAATTTGTGGACGAGGTAACATTAAAATTGTTCTGCCAATAGCATTAGTAAGGCGTAAATAATAAATGCCTTCATACTCTTCTTTTAACTTCACAAACAATTTTTCGTTCGCAGGATTTGGATATAAACTAAATCGTGATTCTTCATTAGTAATTTCAGAAACTCCAGTTGTGTTATTTCCCGTAACTATAAATTGTCCCATCATACCTTCGTCTTCATGCAATGCAATATGACAATGAAACATGAATGGATGAAGTGAATCGGCATAGTCTTCAAACTTCGCAATGAATTTAACGACTGAATTTGCAGGAACAAATACTACATCTTTCCAGCCTGCTTGAGCTGCTGCCGGTGCTGCACCACTTGCACTTAAAATATTAAACTCTACATCGTGAATATGAAATGGATGTCCGAAGTTACCCGAGTTAGTAATTTGCCAGATCTCCGTATTGTTTAACGGAACGTTGTAGTTGTTATAATTTATATCGAACAATTTATGATTCAATAAAAAAGTAGCGCCAGGTATTCCCATAATCATTGTATCACTTATCGTTAAATAGCGTGTAACATTTGCATTAGCAGCAGGAATTGTATTTACAGTTGTTAAGGTAGTTGGAATTGCTGTAATCGGATTGCTAGTTGGATTCCCAATGTTTAAATGCAAAATATTAAAATCAATTCGTGCTAAGTAATTTGCAAATGGTCCGTTAGGAAATAAATCACCTCCCGGAGTTTGTTGTGATAACGTAGAATTATAGGCTTTTAAATTTACGGATGTTCCTGACTGTCCGCTACAATTCACTAAAATTTCAATTCGCTCTCCAGCATGCAATAAATAACGAGTTAGTGCTACTGGTGCATTTAATAATCCTCCATCGGAAGTAATCACATAAAAAGTTCTGTTATCACTAAACCCTAAATTATACGATCGTTCAATGGCTCCATTTAAAATTCGGAAGCGTACTACTTGCGCAGGAATTGTGTATTGAGGTCGTAACGTTCCATTCACCATCATACTATCACCGTAAGGAACAACAGTAAACTGATTCGTAGTGCTGATATCTCTATCAGTTAATACTAACGGTATATCATCTACGCTATAAGTACGAGGTAATGGTAAAGCGGATTCAATATTATCACGAACAATGATTAATCCCCCTAACCCTTTTGTTATTTGCTCTTGCGTTGTTTCATGCAAATGTGGATGATACCAATACGTTGCAGCATCATTCGTTACTTTCCAATAGGGTTGCCATAACGTTCCTGGAGGAATTACCTGATGCGGACCACCATCCATCACAGCTGGTAAATGCATTCCATGCCAGTGTAGTGTTGTAGAATCATTCAAATTATTTTGAACGTTCATGTGAACGGTATCGCCTTTATTGATAAACAAAGTTGGTCCCCAGAAATTACCATTGATACCTCCAGTGATTGTTTGATTACCGGGTAAAAT
>JBDKGQ010000051.1:0-6829 GCA_039798145.1 Bacteroidota bacterium | reverse complement strand
TGCGGGTGATTGATGTAATCAATGATATTATCCTTTTCATTGTCAATGTCAGTAGTACAAACAATACCCACAGGCTTATTAAAAGCGATGTAGACAAAATCTTCTTTGGGTCTTGTTACAAGCTTGTCATCCACCATTACAACATCATCAGGAGTAATCTTAGCGCCCATTACGGCAACGACACCATTAACCTTTACTCTACCCTCCTCCACTAATGTATCGGCTGCCCTACGGGAGCAGTAACCAATTTCACTTAAAAACTTATTTATTCGTACAAGATTACCTTCTGACATTTTGATTTTTCTGAGAGTACAAACTTACTTCAATTTGCGGTTTTTACCTCTTAAATGAAGGATATCAACAATAAAATCCATTAGTTGGTGGAAAAAAATCAATATTTAGATAATTTTCTGCGAAACTTTTCGTAATATTATACTTCTAACCCCCTGTCTATTGAAACTTCGAACAGAAGATATCGAGAATGAACGCAAAGCGAAATTTATGACGCTTTACAATCCATTGCACGAAAGACTCGTTCGATTCGTTCAAACATTAGTTTGGGACAAGGAAGAAGCAAGAGATATTGTCTCAGAAACCATCCTTGCAGCTTACGAACATTTTGAAAAGGTAAAACATCACGAAGCGTTCTTATATTACCTTTTTACGATTGCCAAAAGAAAGATGAACCGCAGATATGTTCAACAGAAAAGGCAATCACCCTGGACCGATGAGTTAAACGATAAAGCAGAAGATACTTCGCCTGATGCGCTAAAAAAGCTTCAGATAAAAGAATTAAAAGAGGCTATCGCTCATCTTCCAGAAAAATACAGAGAGCCACTGGTTTTATTTGAATTCAGTGGATTAACCATTAAAGAAATTGCTGAGCTTTCTAACCTAACGGAGAATGGAGTTAAATCAAGATTAGTAAGAGCACGACAGCAACTTTCAGAAATTTTAGACGGAACACTACATGGAAAAGCAATTTAATAACGAATTAATTAATATTAACAACTTGGAAAAAGGAAAAACTGGGAATACTGATTTAGACAATGCGATTTCTAACGTTAAAGAAGAACCACTGATTTTCTCCGTTGAAGAAGCGAATTATCTTGTCGAAAATGCAATGACGAATGATGTAACTTCATCAGTAATAAAAAATACAATTGTTATTGGAGGTGCTGTTTTATTATCTGCAGTATTTGGTTGGATGTACTATGAGTTTAATCACAAACCATCGGAGAGTATTCAAACAAACAATGTAACCACCAAAACAAACACTAGTGAGTCTCTCAATGAAAGAAACAAAATTACATTGAGTAGCAATGAAAATAAATATTCAGATGGTAATTCAACAGAATTAAATTCAACCACGAATAATTCCACTGAAGCAATTTCAAATAGCAACATTCAAACAACAGAATCGAATATCAACACTACCATTGCTAATAATTCTACAGTTGCTTCAAATAGTACAACTACAGCTAAGAAGAATACCACTTCTTCTGATAAGCAAGCAACAAAATCATCAATTGATGATAATAAAAAATCAAATTCAAATTTTTCAAAAACCATTATTACACAGAGATACTTTGATGATGGTTCTGCAAAAATGACGTTGGAATACAAAAATCAACCTGCTCGTATTACAATTAATTCCAGAGGTATTGAATCGTTGTTTATTAATAGTGAAGAGGTAGATCCTTCTTATTACTACTTATATGAAGACCTAGCTGAGGAAGCTTTCCGTCGCTCAAAAATAGAACCGCTTGCTGGCGCAACGCATGATGCAAATGCAAAACCGAATATCAATGCAATGATGACAGGCGCCTTGACAAGAAGAGGGTTAATCAAAGAAGGTGAAATCTTTAATTTTGAATTAACACCATCGGTAGCGATTCTAAATTCTGTTTCTTTGAAAGCGGATGTTCATAAAGACTTGTTACAAGTGTATCAATCGGCCTTTGGATCATCACTTCCAAGAGGTGGTAAATTTATTATTGGTAAGCAGCCTTAATCGTTTTGTAATTGATTAATTTCGGCAACACATTGCCGTTAGAACTTGTATCCAATATGAAACGAATCTTATCCATCGTAATATTAAACCTCATTTGTTACATCACAAATGCACAGGAGGGAAAGCTTTTCAAAACCAACTTATTTGAAATTCCAACAGATAAGTTTGAACAATCCTCTGGATTTACATTTAAAATCGCATGCGACTCGAAAGAGAATATCGCATTTAATGCTTGTTCATTACCTTATGTTTATTTGTACAATGTAACAGGGACACAATTTGACAGCATTAAACTTCCTACGACAAAATGTATTCGCAACATGGAATTTGATGAATACGATAATCTTTTGATGATGGATAATGATGAAACCAATATTTATCGATACAACCTTGAATCAAAGAAGTTGGAAGTAGTTAATTATACAAAACCTGAGGACTGGTTTAAAATGTTGAATCATTATTTCAGGAATTTCGAAATTCCCTCTATCCCAACTTACTATAGCAACAACGATTATCTTCAGGATTTTTACTTCACTCGTTTCCCCTACTCTTATAATTTATATTTGAATTACAAGAATGGTTACGTATATCAAACACACTATAATTTTATTAAGCGAATTACAAATCATAAGACGTATTCAAATCTTAGAAAAAACGATTATTGGTTTTCAGATAATTTAACTCCTAAAAGCAAAGTCCTTTTAATCGATGATGAAAAACAAGCTGTAGTATATTATGATCGCTTTTACAATTTGATTTACGAGAACTTCTCCAACAACATGTTGTTTGTTAATCCTGCCCTTGGCACTAACTCTGAACCAGCACGATTTGATTATTGCACCAGTATTAAGCAAGATAAAATCTATGGCATTGGAGGATTCAACAAAAAAGCAATCCAAATTTCCAGTTGGTCATTTTAAAAACCGAATCAATAATTTATTGACATAAAAAAAGAGGCCTTGTAAAAACAGGGCCTCTATATTTTAAAGGGATTGTTATTAAGCTTCTGCTACAGGCATTACTGTAACATACGATTTATCATCTCTCTTTTTACGGAACATTACTGTACCATCTACTAAAGCAAATAACGTATGATCTTTTCCGATACCTACGTTTTCACCTGGATGGTGCTTTGTACCACGTTGACGAACGATGATGTTACCTGCAATCACTCGTTGACCGCCATATATTTTAATACCTAAACGCTTACTGTGTGATTCACGACCGTTCTTGGAACTACCGACACCTTTCTTGTGAGCCATTTTATTTTAATTTTATTCGGTTAATAATTAATTAAGCTGTGATTGATTCAATTTGGATCTTTGTAAATGACTGACGGTGGCCATTCATTTTCTGGTATCCTTTACGACGCTTCTTTTTGAAGATTAAAACTTTGTCGCCTTTTACATGTGCCAATACCTTAGCAGTAACTTTAGCTCCAGATACAGTAGGTGCTCCTACCTTTACAGAACCATTGTTATCAACCAATAATACTTGGTCAAAACTAACTGAATCACCTTCATTTGCATCTAAACGATGAACGAAAACCGGCGCATCCTGAGATACTTTGAATTGTTGACCGGCAATATTTACAATAGCGTACATGATAATTGTTTATTACTTTCCTTCTTTTAAGGGAGGGCAAAGTTAATATTATCTTTAGAAATAAACAAGCAAGTGTTGAGAAAGTTGTTTTTAAATTCCTAAACCGCCAACACAAATACCTTAAAATACTGTTATTCAGTAGTTTTCTTCGGCTTGATGGCTATCAAACCCACCCCGCCTAAAATGGCCACCATAGCCAAAATCTGAATTCCATTAATCCTTTCACCATCAGCGAAGCCCCAACACATAGCCACAATTGGGATTAAATAGGTAACGATACTAGCGAACAACGGCCCCGCAATCTTGACCAACTGAAAATACAAATAATTCGAAATAGCAGTCCCAAATACTGCTAATGTAAAAATACATCCAAACGAGAATTTAGCTTCAGGCATCGTATCAAAACGTTCAAGAAAATCGGTCGTGAAAAGATAGATGGTATATGGTATTCCCACAAACAGTAATCCTGCTCCCGATATTACCAATGAATTTATGGACGATAACTTTCCTTTTATGGTATTAACACTTAATCCGTAGAAAAGTGTTGCCAACACAATTAAAGCAGCATAAAAGAAATTGAATTCTATACTTCCATCGGCTCTTAAAAAAACCAAGCCTGCAGCGCCTAAAAATCCAACCGCTACACCCAACTTTTGAAAAATATTGAACCGCAACTTGAATATCGCAGCTCCAATCAATAAGGTAAATACAGGGGTTAGTCCGTTAAGCATACCAGCCACTGAACTACTCACATGAGTTTGTGCAGTTGCAAATAATAATGCAGGTAATCCAGAGCCAAACACTCCAACAATAAAAATAAACTTCCATTTATCTTTTGGAATATCTCTGAGTTTTGAGAAGATGAGCGGTAATGTTGCAAAACACGCTACCATCATTCTAATTGAAGCAAGTTGATCTGGTCTGAAACTAACTAATCCGCGCTTCATTAAAATAAATGAACTGCCCCAAATGAGTGATAATAATACCAGGTATATCCACTTTATCGACTTGCGTGGCTCCATTTATTTTCTTTTAGGTTTTGAAGATTTAAAATCTTTTCTTCCATGCACTTCTTTCTTCTCATGAAATGCGCCTTTGAAATCAGGGTTATCTTTTCGCTTCTGACGATCAATTTCTCGTAACATATCCTGACGCTCTTCATAGGGAGTTGTTACTACCTCTACCCCTTCAGGCAATAAAACCTTTTCAATTTTTTGCTTTATCAAGGCTTGAATCTTCTCAATATGATACTCATCTGCAGGCGTCACAAACGTCAACGAAGCTCCCGTCTTAAATGCTCTTCCTGTTCTTCCAATGCGATGAACATAATCTTCATAAATAATAGGAACATCAAAATTAATCACATGGCTTACATCAGGAATATCTAATCCGCGAGATGCAAGATCAGTAGTAATCAAAAAGCGTAATTGCTCATCTTCTCTGAACGCTTGCATGGCGTTAATTCTCGTTTGCTGCGTTTTATTACCGTGAATAATACGAACGTGATCAATTCCATAAACACGCTCCATGTATTTACCTATATCAGAAGCAATAGCCTTGGTCTTACAAAAAACAATCACCTTCTTATAACTTTCATCTCTGAAGAGGTAATTAAGTAGATTGATTTTAGTTTTTATATTCGGAAGTTCATAGACCACCTGACTAACAGTTTCGGCTGTACGAACTTCAGGTGCAATATTTATTTCGATTGGGAAAGCCATGAAATCACCTGCAATCTTTTTTACAAGATCTGACATGGTAGCAGAAAACAATAAGTTTTGACGTTTTCGGGGTAACACCTCTAAAATCCGATGAAACTGAGAGATAAAACTCTTATCCATCAAGCGTTCCGCTTCATCTAATATCAGAAACTTGATTTTTTTTGTTTTAATATGCCCTGCTAAATACAAATCTAAAAAACGACCTGGTGATGCAACTAAAATATCAATTCCATCTTTTATAGAAGCAATCTGTTCCTTTGCTCCTTGTCCACCAAAAACTACCGAATATCTTAGGTCTGTATATTTCGTTAAGTCCTTTAACGCATTTCCAACCTGAATAGATAATTCGCGAGTAGGCACTAACACCAATGCTCTAGGCGAATCCTCCTGAGCATAATTCAATAATCGAAGTATAGGTAAAAGATAAGCCGCCGTCTTGCCCGTACCAGTTTGAGCAATACCAATTATATCTTGTCCTCCGAGAACGACAGGAATTGCTTTTTGCTGAATAGCGGTGGGCATATCATACCCCAAATCACTTACAGCATTTAGTAATTGTCGGTTAAGTTTAAAATCGTTGAATGAATTCACGCTGCGAAATTACAACTAATTATCGTGGCGCAGGAAGTATTATCGTAATATGGTCACTCTACCGAAAGTTTCCATGTGTTTTCGTTGGAGCGACTTGTATTCCATTTTATAAACAAATACTCCTTCTTGCACATAATTTCCTTGATATGTTCCATCCCAAGTAGCTTCAGGATTATTCGTCTCAAATAAAACACGACCCCATCGATCTAATATCTGAAAATAAAAATCAAATACATTAACAGTAAATAATTTTAGCACATCATTTTTCCCATCATCATTTGGTGTAAAACACGACGGAACAAAAGCATAGGAATTTATCACATGTAATAATGTATTGCTAACACTATCAATACATCCTTTATCCGTTTCTCCAATTAAAGTAATAACATATGTTCCTGAATCGGGATAGTAATGAATTGGATTTTCAGCATGACTAGTATCTAAGCCATCACCAAAATTCCAGATGTAGTTAACAGCACCTACTGATAAATTAGTAAACTCTGCTTGCGAATAATCATCAAACAAAATATTAGGTGTTACATTAAAATCAATCAGCGGCATTGGATGCACAGTAATTAAATCCGGCATCATTATACTCGACTCACAGCCTAAAGTAGAAGTAACAGTTAGTGAAGGTGTATAGACTCCTGCATTTGAATAGTTGTTTATAGGACTCACATCATTAGAAGAATTTCCATCTCCAAAATCCCATAGGTAAGTAACGTTTGAAGGAACTACGGAAGCATTGAATGTATAATCTAACTCACCACATGCAGCAGTATCAGTCTGATTGAATGTAATCACAGGTAAATTCTGAACATTCACTGTGAAGTCCGTTGTATCGCTACAACCATTTCCGTCAATAACAACCAATGTGTAATTCTGTGTTGACCCTGGC
>JBDKGQ010000050.1:0-6854 GCA_039798145.1 Bacteroidota bacterium | reverse complement strand
ACTATTTTCATTGATGAGAAAAAGAAATATGGAGAGGAAAAAACTTCCATAATGGATGAGATTAGTAATTCCCTTTTCGATTGGACAAATAGTCTATAAAAAGAGAAAGGGAAGCTCGCACCTCCCTAATTCCCAAAACTAACATTTCCAATAATTTTTTCTTAACCGTTCTTATACATTAACCATTTAAAACAATACTGCAAAGCAATAGCAGTAAGGTTAATTTCCTTTAAGAAAACAGTCAACAGATTATTATGAAATTCGGAATTGAATATTAAGGAGAACTTATTATTTTAATTCCTACTTAACATTGGTCGGCTCGGTAATATAAATTTAACCAGCAACTAGTCCAACATTTCCAACTTCTCTTCTATCTCTTCAAAGTCGGGATCTTTAGCAAAATCAACTCTGATTTGTTGAATTAACGTCTGAGCAATTTTAAGTTCAATATTACGAACAGCGTTATACTTTTCTTCATCCACTTTATTGATGCGCATGGTGATTTCTTTGTAGGTATCACCGATCTCAGTTAAAAAACTACGGCAAACCAATTCCATCATCGTGTATAATTGATACAACTCTAATCTTGAAAGGACCAGTTTATCGCCATCTGCAACAGCAGCAAATCGTGAAGCTAATTTACTCACTTCATCATGCTCAATTAATTCAAGCATATCGGCGCGTTTCACAAAATCGACTTCCATTTGCTGAAATATAAAACGATAGGATGCTGCCATAGAGCGAACAAATAGCTTTAATTCCTTAGCAGCGGTAATCTCGATAGAGTCTTTAAATTGAGTAGATGACATGTGGCAAAAATAGGAATAAAACCAACATTTTAAATCAGATTGTCAAACGGAAAAACGTAAGATGTTTAACAATAAAACGTTCATAATAAATATTCCTGTTATGTAAAAACAGAAGTTATCCTAACTAAATTTGGAAATCTTCATTAAAAGCAATTTTATTGAATACAATCCGTTACACATTGACAGTAAATTTAAAAAATGAAAAAAATAATACTTAACACTTTTTTTGCCTCCTCTCTCGTCTTCTTTTCTATTGGATGTTCCGGCAAAGAAAAGGCTATAGTTCCCAATACCCCACCAATTGTACTCAGCCATTTTGATTCCATGTTGGTAAAAAAAGTAGTTGCTACTAAAGATGATACTACTAAGATGTACTTTGTCGATAATCGCAAATTGAAAGATGAAAGATGGGATCAATTAGCGCAACCTGCTTTTTGGAAAAAAATAATTTGCCTAAGTCCTGATTCTTGTATTGTAAATACAGCTGACACTCGTGAGACACTTGCACAAGTTCCTTATAACGATTGGAAGTTGATTTCAGAAGCGGAATTAACGAGAAACAAATCGAAAATTCGTGAACAATATAATATTGAATCTGAGCGCGAATTATATGTAACAAGTGGGAAACGTGATTTCTTTGAACATCGTAAAACCATGTTATACTTATCTAAGGCTGTAAGTTATTTTAAAGAATATGGTGTAGACCCATGGTATGCACAAACTATTTTATTAATTGAAAGTCCTGGTAAAAACAAATCAATGTCGTATGCAGGAGCAAATGGGCCTTTTCAATTAATGAAATCAGTAGCGATGAAATATGGTTTAGTAGTTACCCCAACAAGAGATGATCGAACAGATTTAAAAAAAGCTGCTTATGCTTCATCGCAATTAATTTCCAAAATTTGTATCCCTTTAGTGAAGAAAATGCTTAATTCACGAAATATACCATATAACGAAACAGATACTTGGTTTCGCTTATTAGTGATGCATAGTTATCATGCTGGAGCAGGAAATGTTTCTTGTGCTCTTAATAAAATCAATCCAACAACGGGCGGGCAAGAATTAATTATCAAACTATGGAAAACAGAAGCATGTGGATTTAAAAATGAAAGTCAGAATTACTCACAATTAGCATTAGCAGCGTTACTAAACTTTCAAGACTTAATTGACTCGGAAGGTGATACAGTGTTCACCGTTTATGGTATTCGTTACGAATCAAAAGTTCAACGTAACCAACTTCGAAATATTAGTAAAGAAAATCAATTGGTGAATTGCATTCAAAAATATGAAAGCGATTTAGTAGATGGAATTATTGATTTTAATTATTTTCAATCAAAAACAAATTCATTAAAATCACAAATTGCACAATTGAATTCATCTCCTTCTGCAAATAAAGCAACATACCCTCAAAATGAAGCTCATTATATTCATTTAGCAAGTCAGCTAATGCATAAACGAATGAATGAAGAAGCGGTTGTAATTTTAAAAGCGAACCTTGATGCTTATCCTACCTCTGCCGCAACAGCCGACTCTTTGGCTAAGGTTTATCGTAAACTAGGAAAAATTGAATTGTCGCAGAAATATGCAAACTTGAATAATCAAGAGAACTAATAAAAATCAAACCTTCTTCCTCGGTAAAAACTTCGATTTCTTTTCTTCTGCAGGCGATTGCTTACTAGTCTCGCTAATTGGATTTTTATTCAATCCTTTATCTTGCTTATTATGCTTCTTCGGATGATTTTCTTTTTTCTTGTCAATAGCAATTTTAGCAGTAACAATTCCTGTATCCTTTGGCATATCTGCTAATAATACTCTCGAAATATCTGCAGTTGTTTTAATATTTCCGAAAACAAGATTAACCTTATTACCATCTACACTCTCCACAACACCCTCTACTTTTCCATCACGTAAAAACACTTTCTTACCTTTTTGAATATGCTGCTGCGTGTATTTAATCTGCTCTTCAATAATCAAAACTTCTTTCTCACTTAACTTGCTTTTTCTATTGGACAAGCCCGCATTATAACGATCTAATACAGCCTTTTTATTTTTGGACTCTTTCCAATCTTTAACAAAACGCTTGAACTTTTCTTCCAGCTGATTGGCTAATCGTAATTCCCGCTGACGAATACGCTCATCATCCATTTCACTTCGCTTTTCCTGACTAGCAACATTCTTCTCGTATTTATTAATCAACTCCTCTAATTTTCGTTCTTGCTTTTTATTGATGTCAAGTAAACGTGCCACCTCCCCTTTCTCGTGCTCCATTTTGTTCAATAATTCCTCTAACACCAAACTACTCTTCTTCACTTTCTTTCGCGCACGATTAATAACCCCTGGTGGTAATCCACTGCGCTCAGCCACAACAAAAGTATAGGAACTACCAGGCTTACCTACTTCCAAATAAAATCGAGGCAATAACCGCTGCGCATCAAAAGCCATCGAACCATTAATGATTCCTGGAGTTTTATCAGCCAGCACTTTTAAATTCATATAATGCGTTGTGATAATTCCAAACGCTTTTCTGAAATTCATTTCTTCCAAAATTGATTCTGCTAATGCACCACCTAAAGATGGATCTGTACCTGTACCAAATTCATCAATTAAAAATAAAGTATCAGGGTTGGATTGCTGCAAAAACACTTTCATGTGCTGCAATCGCGAACTATATGTGCTCAACTCGAATTCTAACGACTGTGAATCACCGATATCAACTAATATTTTTCTGAAAAATCCAAAACGACTATTACCATCGCAAGTCGTTAAAAATCCTGCTTGTAAGAGTAATTGTAACAAACCAACGGTCTTCATGCAAACCGTCTTCCCTCCCGCATTGGGTCCACTGATTACTAATATACGTTGCTCTTGATTTAATTTTAAACTAAAGGGAATCGTTTGTTTTTTATTTGTCTTATTCATCGCATATAACAACGGATGATAAGCATCTTTTAAATCGACAGCAGGCTTATTTTCAATATAAGGTAAATGAGCATCGAGGTAAATAGCTAACTTAGCCTTAGCAGCAATCATATCGAATCGCACAATGCAATTCAAATAATGCTTCATAACGGTATGGTATTTCCGTAAATGCTCTGTTAGCTCTTTTAAAATCTTTCTAATCTCTTCTTGTTCTTCTTGCTCCAGTTGAATCAACATGGCATTAATCCCAAGCGTTTCTTCCGGCTCTATAAAACAAGTTTTTCCCGTAGCACTAATATCGTGAACAATTCCTTTAGCAGTACGTTTTTGCTCTGCAACAATAGCCACAACGCGTCTACCATTTCGCCAGCTTTCCTCTGCTTCACTCGTCAGCCAACCACTCTTGCGGTACTTGGCAATCACACTCATATAAATCTGATTCGCCTCTATTCGCTTTCTTCCTAACTGCTTTCGAATACGAGCTAAATCGGGAGATGCTGAACTTCTTATGCTACCTGTATCGTCAATAACTTCTTCAATGGAAGTGATAATCGATTTTTCAAATGGAATATCATTTAATACGGCAAACAATAAAGGAAAACGAAGTGTACGTTCTTTGAAAAAATCATATACCGCACGTGCATGATTCATCACCTTATAGACCAACACCAACTGCGATAGCGTAAGAACCGAATTGCGAATACCCAGTAATTTTAATTCCGAAGAAATATCTGGATATACTTCAAACGGAAAAGGTTCACTGTTTGAAATAATCTTTCGAAATTCTTCTGTTTGTTCCAAACGGGTTACAACCTCCGTAAAATCATCCGAAGGAGTAATCTCCACCACTAATTTCCTTCCCAATGATCCAGCACAATAGTCCGCCGTCATCTGCTTGATGCGCTCAAACTCTTCAACTAAAAGTGAATGGTCGGGAAATAATTTCATGGGTTAAATTTACAATATCCGTTAAACACAATGCAGATTAGAACACTTTAACCTCAAATTTGTTTCTGCTCATCCAACTCTTGATAATATGATCAGCATCGGGATGATAAACCGTTTCTATGCAAGCAGCACGAATATCTTCTATGTTTGAATACGATTGATCTTTTATCAAATATCCATAACCAGCATAGCGTTGATTTAAAATCAGCACAAAAGATTTCTCTTCGGTGGTTCTTCCCTTACCCAAAATCATAAAATGGGGATTATCATACGTAAACTGATTTACTAATTTTTGCGCTCTGAAATTGTAATCTTCTACAGCTTCCTCTCCTGCACAAATACCATTGCACTTTTTTATCTGATGATTAAAACAAACCGCATCATCTGAAGTAAGCGAACAATAACGAAGACATAAACTAAACTCATCCAGCAAATACTCTATTTTCTCTCTTGCAGCGGCCATCGAAGTAAAACTCAATAATGATTGCTTAGCCTCTTCGTGCGCTACAATTTTAAAAGTTAAAATCTCCTCTTCATTGATAAAATAATCGATTGCATGAGTAAACACATCCGCTTTTTGACGTGTATTAAACTCCGGCTTATGCGTTTTAATCTCTTTATTTTCGAGTAACAATGCAATGAGCTCACTACCTGTTTCAACGAAATCGACATTGTATAATTCGTTCAATAATTTCTTACCCTTATTTTCCGCAGGATTAAAATGATTGATTGCACGATTATACATATTGGTGCTTTTGCCAATGTACAGAATCTCTTGTTTGTTATTCAGGAAATAATAAACGCCCGTCGTCTCCGGAATTTTATTCAAAATATACTGCTTGATTTTATCAATCCGACGAACCATCAGCGCCTCTGCTCCTTGATTTTTATAAACAGGATGAGTTGATTTAACCTCCAATAAAATATCAAACAATTTAGCTGTTGCTTCTGCATCTCCTAAAGCACGGTGGCGATTCTGAACTTCAATACCTAATGAAGCGCATAACTTTCCAAGACTATAAGAATCCTTTCCAGGTAAAAATTTACGACTTAATCGAACGGTGCAAATAGTATCGCGACGGTACTTATAACCTAAAGAGGCGAACTCATCACGTACGAAGGAATAATCAAAATTGACATTATGCGCAACGAAAATACATCCTTCTGTAAACTCTAAAATATCTTTGGCTACTTCGTGAAACTTTGGTGCATCCGCTACCATTTCATTCGTAATTCCCGAAATACGGGTAAAGTTGGGCGCGATATAACATTCGGGGTTAATCAATGAAGAAAACGATTTCACAACCGATAATCCATCGTGCACCACAATCGCTATCTCTATGATTCTTCCTTTTTGAAACTCGAATTTACCTCCGCATGTCTCTATATCTACAATCGCAAACATGTGACAAATATCGGAAAAGGAATCCCCTTTCCAATCAAGCATCAAAAGCTGATTAAATTTATTTTATTCACAAAATGCGTTTTGATGTTCATAAGTGAAATTCACTCTGAGAACATCTATTATTTTTGCCGAGGAAAATTACAATTATGGATACTGTTTCTAAAATCAAAAATATGGTGCCACAGGTGCGCCGCGATATCGTTCGTATGGTGCATGCCGTGCAAAGTGGACACCCTGGTGGATCATTGGGCTGTACTGAGTTCTTATGCACACTTTACAATGGAGTGATGAAGCATCATCCGGAGAAATGGGATATGAACGCAACGAATCAAGATGTTTTCTTTTTATCGAATGGACATATATCTCCTGTTTTTTATAGTGTTTTAGCACGTTCAGGATATTTTCCAGTTTCGGAATTAAGTACGTTTCGTAAATTAAATACGCGTCTTCAAGGACATCCGACTACGCATGACGGATTAGAAGGTGTGCGTATGGCTTCTGGTTCTTTGGGACAAGGACTATCAGTTGCTATTGGAGCGGCGCTCGCTAAAAAACTAAACAATGATAATAACCATGTTTACGTTCTTATGGGAGATGGAGAAATTCAAGAGGGACAAGTTTGGGAAGCAGCCATGTTTGCAGCCGCTAAAAAAGTAGATAATATCATCGCAACAATCGACGTTAATGGTCAACAGATAGATGGTTCTACTGCACAAGTATTGAACAGTGGTGATTGGGGCGCAAAGTGGGAAGCGTTTGGATGGACTGTTTTA
>JBDKGQ010000049.1:0-6869 GCA_039798145.1 Bacteroidota bacterium | reverse complement strand
TGTAGTATTAAAATTATGTCCGATGTCATAGTTGTTTACTCCAATTCTTGCATCAATTGTTTGAGCCGTCTTTGTATTCCACTCATTCGACCATGGATCCGCTGTTGTGCTTCCATAAAAAATCAAGGTGTCATTGTTCGGTACAAACTCCATCGTTACTGCTAAATCTCGCTCGTAAACTCCATTCACGCGATTCATCGTGATGGTCATTTGTGCTTGAATATCTGCCACCTCTTGTCCCGGTGTTAATGCGAAAATATTTCCGTACTCAGCAGTACATGATTGTGCTAATCGATACGTTCTGAATATTTGATCATTCGCATCAAACTGCATGGGTGAACCACCGTTTCTTAACGAAGGTAATTCAGTAGCATCAGGAGTAGTACATTCGAAATTTTGATTACTAGAAGACAACGAATGCTTATCGTAAACGATTATAAACTTTCCATTGATCGTATAAGGATCGATATAGTTCGAAGCATGCAAGCCTGAAATTGTCATTGTATGCAATCCGAATTGTGTAATACTAAAACGCATTGTTGACGTTGGATCAGTGATACCTTGCGCAGCATAGGTTTTAATCATTGGGTATTTGCTTGCTAAATCACGGTGCATAATTGGCGACTCATACACTTTGAATTGCTCAATTTTACCGTAGGCATTTGGGAAATTAATGACCACTGGAGTTGCATTGATAGTTCCTCTTAGCGGAGCAGTTGTTAATGCATTCTTTAATTTCTGTAAATCGATTTCATAAAAATAAGCCGAAGAAGGAGTTGAATTTCTACGAGCTAATTTTTCATTTTTGATTGACTCCTGCTTCACTGGCTTAAACCAGTCAGAGACATCTGCCTTGCTGAATGTTATCGAGGTAATTACAACGATAAAAGTTAAAAGTGATTTTTTCATTGGATTATTTTGGTTGTGTGATTTTGATTGATAAGTCTTATATTTTGATGCTATTGATAAGACAATTAAATAGTTCTTCTTTTTCTTCGGATGTTGCTTTGAAATTATTTCTTAATGCATGTTTTGCCAATTCGTGAATAGGTCCAATTAAAATGGTGTAGAGAATATCCGCATCCATATTTTTAATCTTTCCTTCCATCACTCCTTTCGATAAAACTCGTCTCAAATTAGTGAAAACAAACAAATCATGTTCATTGATAATTTTCACAACTGCATTGCTTTGTTGATACTGATAAAAAAAATCGGCTGCTTTCAAATCATCAAATACCGCCTGATAATAAGCCATCCACAATTCTTTTATCAATTCAATAGCTGGTCTGTTTAAGTCAATTTCAATATTTACCTCTTGCTTCTTTTTCCGTTGGATGTATTGGTATAGCTGACTAACCAAATCATCTTTATCCTTAAAGTACAAGTAGATAGTTCCAATAGCAATTCCTGAAAGGCGTGCAACGTCCGTTAGTTTGATGCCGGCAAAGCCTTTTTCATAAACTAATCGAAGGGTCGCTTCAAAGATTTTATCAATTTTACTATAATCTTTCTCTCTTGCCATGGGAGTCACGAAAATAGTGAATACGTGGCATATTTTAATTGTCAGATAAAAAAGATCATTCGCTTAAATGACATACTTTAAATGCTTTATTTTGCAGTTATATGTCAGCAGTATTTAATATAGGCGATTCAGTCACATTTATCAATGAAAAACAAAACGGAATTGTTTTAGGCTTTAAGGCCAATAATATTGTTGTTGTGGAAATTGAAGATGGCTTTACCCTCGATGTCCTTTCTAAAGAAATTGTAGTTGTTAAGTCCTCTCAGGAAAAAGCAATGGGTGTAAAACCTATTGATCATAAGTCTACCGATAAAACAACTGCCCTTTCCCCTACTCCTGATTTTTCAAGTCATATTGAAAATGCCTCCGTAGTACTTTTGGCAGTGCCAGAGCAATCTGCAGTGCTAACAGGAAAGATTAAGTTTATCCTGGTGAATGCGCTTGGCGGACAAATTCAAGGAGCTTGTTTTGAAAAGCAAAAGAATAAATTGAAGCGAATAGCTGTTTTCTCTTTAAGCACTAATCAGCAAAGTGAATTATTTGAGTTTACTCGTGAACAGTTAATGTCGTTTGATTCATTTGTGGTATCTTATGTTTACTCTGATAATGATATGTTCTCATCAGGCAGTAAGGAAATAACCATTGAATATCCAGGACTCGTTCAGCTATTCCCAAAGTTAACCGCACCGTTCTGCTTTGCATGTAGTCATGAAATATATAAAACGGCTAATTCCAGTGATGATCTACCACTAGATTTATTGAAAGATAAATATAATCCAACGACTAATCCGAAATCGAATCAAGTGAGCAAGCCTCACGAAGCGAAAGTAAAAAAGCAAGAAGGCAATTTGCTAAGGAAGTATGGTTTGTCGGGTGTGAATAGTATTGTCGATTTACATATTGAGTCACTAATCGAATTTCCCGAAGGTTATTCAAATAGTGAACTAATCCGCATTCAGTTAAATCATTTCAGAAGTGAATTGGATAAAGCCATGGTTTCGCGAATGCAAACAATTGTTTTTATTCATGGTGTTGGAAATGGTAAGTTGAAAGATGCTATTATATCAGAATTAAAAGAGTTGCAATTAAATTACCGGCCTGCCGATTTTTCAAAGTATGGAATTGGTGCTACCGAAGTATTAATATTTTAAATTCATTGCTATGAAAATTACTTTTTACGGAGCTGCGCAAACTGTTACAGGCAGTAAACATTTAATTACTACCGAAGGTGGAAAGAACTTATTACTCGATTGTGGATTATTTCAAGGTCGTGGATCTGAAACGGAGTCGCTTAATCGTCATTTCGGATTTGATCCAACTACCATAGATTATCTAATCCTTTCGCATGCGCATGCTGATCATGCTGGTAATATTCCTCAGCTCGTTAAGAGCGGATATACGGGACCGATATTCGCTACGCCGGCTACCATCGACTTATGTCGTATTATGTTGGCGGATAGTGCTCATATTCAAGAATACGATGTGCAGTATTTGAATAAGCGCAGAGCAAGAAAACATCAGGAATTATTAAAGCCTATTTACACGATTGATGATGTTAATCAAGCATTAAAACAATTTGTTCCCGTTCGATTGCATGAACTCACTAGAATTGATAAAGAACTTTCATTTCATTTTTCCGAGGCGGGACATATCTTAGGAAGTGCATGTGTGAATGTATTGGTGAACGAAGGAAATAAAATCAGAAAAGTGTTTTTTAGTGGTGACGTTGGAAGGTATAATGATAAAATTTTAAGAGCACCAGAAGATTTCCCTCAGGCGGATATAATCTTAATGGAAACGACCTATGGTAATCGTTTGCACGAACATACGAACGATGCTGAAAATCGCTTGCTAGATATTGTGATTGATACCTGCGTAAATCGTAAAGGAAAAGTGATTATCCCAGCATTTAGTTTAGGCCGAACGCAAGAAATTATTTACGCATTAGACCGTGCACATACAGAAGGTAAAATGCCTCACGTTCCTGTTTATGTTGATTCTCCATTGTCGATTAACGCGACTGAAATAATGAAGAAGCATACAGAATCGTTTAACGGAGATATTTTAGAGTACATGGTAAAGGATGAAAATCCTTTTGGATATGATGATGTTAGTTATATACGTGATGTAGAAGATTCAAAAATGTTAAATGAAAGTGATGATCCTTGTATTATTATTTCTGCCTCTGGAATGATGGAAGCTGGTCGTATAAAACATCATATCAAGAATAATATTGAAGATGCAAAAAATACCATTTTGATTGTTGGGTATGTTACGCCCAATAGTATGGGAGGCCGTTTGAAAAATGGAGATACGCAAGTAAAAATTTTTGGTGATTTGTATAATGTGAACGCTAAGATTCAAGTGATTGATTCTTATTCTGCACATGCTGATGCCGATGAATTAATTCAGTTTATCACTTGTCAGAATCCGAAGTTGACGCAAAATGTTTTCCTTATTCATGGTGAACTAGAAGCGGCAACAGCATTTAAAGAGCGATTGGAAGAATTAGGCTTTTCGAATATTGAAATTCCTGAAGATGGAGCCTCTTTTCAGCTTTAAGTGATATTTATCATAACGTGTACTGATTAGCGTAATTTATTTGGTTGGATGGAGCATCTACTTTTGGATTCAACAAATAAATATCACTATGGTAACCAATGAAAATTTTAATGAACGAGTTATTCGCTTAGTTGCTGGAGTAGCTGTCGCGTCTTTTTTTATCTATCATAATTCATTTTGGGCAATTTCGGGATTAATCCCGTTTGTAACAGGTGCTTCTGGATTTTGTCCGTTGTATTATTTAGTAAGATATAGCAGCAATAAATAATAGAGCGCATTAAAAATGTTTATTTTTAGAGCTTACTTATTTTAATCAAATGCAGAATTTTGAGAAAGTCGAGTTGCTCGATGCCCTATTCAATCATGCTACTGAAGGGATTATTATTTCCAATGAAAGTGGATTGATTCAGTTGATGAATCCAGCAGCGTGTAAGATGTTTGGATATGAGTCGAATGAATTATTAAATGAATCGATTGATGTATTGGTACCTAAGAACATCAAAAGCTATCATGAACATCATCGTAATTCGTATGTCGCTAAACCACATGCACGTCCGATGGGATTAGGTTTAGATTTACACGCTTTAAGAAAAGATGGCACCTTGTTCCCTATCGAGATTAGCTTGAGTCCGATTTTTAAAGATGATCGCAAATACATCATTGCTTTTTTGATAGATATTTCTATCAGGAAAAAAATAGAAGCTGCGGTTAAGGAAAAACAATTAGAGCTTGAGCAGATTGCACTTACCTTGCAAAAGTCGAATGAAGATTTGGAACGTAAGGTTTCTGATCGTACCAGCGTTTTGCAAGAAGCAATTTTGGAATTAGAGAAGTCGAGATCAGAATTAAGTATGGCCCTCGAAAAAGAAAAAGACCTGAATGATTTAAAGTCACGATTTATTTCAATGGCATCGCATGAGTTTCGTACACCGCTGACCACTATTCTTTCATCTGCTGTTTTGATTTCAGAATATAAAACTCCTGAGCAAGAAGAGAAAAAGCAAAAGCATATCAAACGAATTCAGTCTTCAGTTAATAATCTGAATGATATCTTAAGTGATTTTCTATCCATCAGTAAATTAGAAGAAGGAAAGATTCATGCGGATATGAGTATGTTCGATTTGAATATGCTGATAAATGAAATTGCGAGTGATATGCGTCAGAATACAAAAGCAGGACAAGAAATAATTATTAATTATCGTGGTGATAATTTGGTGTTTCTTGATGCTAAGCTAATCAAGAATATTCTTTTCAATCTTTTAAGCAATGCTATTAAATTTTCATCAGAAGGTAAGTCTATAACATTAGATGCAGATGTAAATTCCAATGAAATAAAAATGGTGGTGCAAGATCAGGGAATTGGAATTAGCGAGGAAGATTTGAAGCATTTGTTTGAACGATTCTATAGAGGAAAAAATGCATTTAATATTCAAGGTACAGGATTAGGGTTGCATATTGTAGGCAACTATGTTGACATTATGAAAGGTCATTTACATTTAACAAGTAAACTAAACGAAGGAACAAGGATCGAGATCACTTTTCCGAATCAAATAAATTAATGCTATGAAAAAGATTTTATTAATTGAAGACAATCTGGATGTAAGAGAAAATACAGCTGAGATTTTAGAGCTGGCGAATTATACAGTTTGTACAGCACCTGATGGAAAAGAGGGTGTTGAAATGGCTCGTAAGGAAAAACCAGATTTGATTATCTGTGATATCATGATGCCAGGCTTGGATGGCTATGGAGTTTTACATTTACTTAGTAAGGATAATGATTTAAATTCAGTTCCATTTATCTTCCTTACAGCAAAAGCAGAACGTAGCGATATGCGTAAAGGAATGGATTTAGGTGCTGATGATTATATCACTAAACCTTTTGATAAGACGGAACTATTAAACGCGATTGAAAGTCGTTTGAAAAGAGCTGATGCATTGAAGAAAGATTATCAACCTGACTTTGACGGACTAAGTCATTTCATCAGTGATGTGGCTGGTGATGCAGCCTTGAAGAAATTCCTGGATGGTAAAAAAGTGAATCATTATAAAAAGAAAGAGAAGATTTATCAGGAGCACCACTACCCTAACGGAATTTATTATGTGAAGTCAGGTAAAGTAAAAATTACTAAGACGCATGAGTATGGTAAAGAGTTGATCACTGATTTATTGAAAGAAGGTGATTTCTTCGGATACGTGTCGCTGTTAGAAGAAAAGCCTTACATCGAAAGTGCTGAAACGCTAGAAGAGTCAGAAGTGATTTTCATTCCGAAGGAAGAGTTTTTCAATCTGGTTTATAGCAACCATGCCGTTACGAAGAACTTCATTCGTTTCTTAACAAAGGGTGTTATTGATAAGCAAGAACGTCTATTAGAATTGGCTTATAGTTCTGTTAGAAAGAGAACTGCCGAGGCATTGATTTTATTACAAGATAAGTACAAGACGACTGATGCATCTCATTTTGCTATGGCTATCGCTCGTGAAGATTTAGCCAATATTGTTGGGACAGCTACTGAGTCGTTGATTAGAACGCTTAGTGATTTTAAAGAAGAAAAGTTAATTGAGATTAAAGAAGGAAAAATTAAAATCATCAATGATGAAAAGCTTCGACATTTAAAAGCTTAAAAAGAAGATCATATTATTTAGAGGGCGTTGAGAATTCAGCGCCTTCTTCGTTTTGTTGCGCTAAGGTCCAGCTATCTGTTGCAGTTGTTTCTAACCATACCCTACCTGCCTTTCTAAATACCTGCACAGATAATTTAAAGTCTTTGAAAAATTTCGTTTCTAA
>JBDKGQ010000048.1:0-6894 GCA_039798145.1 Bacteroidota bacterium | reverse complement strand
AACGTATTATTGGCCACCGAGTGGAGGAGCAGGAGTTCAGCGTACGCTTCATTTTGCCAAATACTTAGGTGATTACAACTGTATACCTTATGTGCTTACTGTTGATCCTGCATATGCAAGTTATCCCGTTATTGATGAATCTTTAAAATCAATTGTTCCATCCACTTTGAATGTCACTTACACAAAGTCATTCGAAGCATTGAATATTTTATCTGCGGTAGCGGGAAAAGACAAAGTGCCTTACGGTGGATTCACCAATCAGAAAAAATCTTCTTTCTTTCAAGATGCATTAAAGTGGATTCGAGGTAATTTCTTTATTCCAGATGCACGAATAGGATGGATTAAATATGCTGTACAAAAAGCAACAGAATTAATTCAAACACATCAAATAGATACTATTCTAATTTCTTCTCCGCCGCATAGTTCGCAGTTAATCGGACTGAAATTAAAAAAGGAATTCCCTCATTTGAAATGGGTGGCTGATTTACGTGATCCGTGGACAGATATTTATTACTACAAAGAATTATTGCATACCAACTGGGCTAAGAAAAAAGATTTAGCATTAGAGAAGAAAGTCCTTGAAAGGGCTGATTCTATTTTGGTGGTTAGTAATTATATCAAATATGCTTTTGCAGAGAAATCGCTTAAAATAAACGTCGATAAAATTCACGTATTGCCAAATGGATTTGATGAGAATGATTTTGCAAAAGAAGAAATTAAAAGTGAAGATAAGTTTTACATCACCTACGTAGGCACCATGGCTGACTCCTATAAGCCAACAGTATTTTTCGAAGCCTTATCTAAGTTGATTAGTGCAAATAATTTAAACAATTTAGTTTTTCGTTTTGTGGGAAGTGTGCCACAACATATCAAAGAGCAACTTCAGACTTTAAATATTTCGGCTGAATTTATTGGACATGTAAAGCATAAAGATGCGGTGAAGTTTATGAAGCAGACCAATCTTTTGTTATTAGTCATTCCAGATGCGCCAGGCGCAGAAGGCATCTTGACAGGTAAACTATTCGAATATTTAGGATCTAAAAAAAGAATCGTTGGAATCGGTCCATCTAACGGGGATGCAGCTACGATTATCAGGAGTTGTAATGCCGGAGAAATGTTTAATCGCACAGATAAAAAGCAATTACAAGACTGGTTGTTGAACGAGATTAATCAGGATAATTGCCATTTGATAAATCAAGCGGAAGTTTTGAAGTATACGCGAAAGGAACTAACGCAACAACTTTCATCAATAATTTTTAATTCATAAACTATGTGCGGAATAGCAGGTTTTGTCGATACTTCATTAAATGGCGCTGAACGAAATGCAGTGCTTGAAAAAATGTTGGTGTCAATTGCGCATAGAGGTCCTGATGCACGCGGTGCATGGTATCACGATGAATTAGCTTTCGGACATAATCGTCTTTCTATTTTAGATTTATCCGAAGATGGAAAGCAACCAATGCACTTTAATAATTTCTCGATTGTGTTTAATGGAGAGATTTATAATTATCTCGAAGTAAGAGAAGAATTAAAGAAGAAAGGGTATGCTTTTAAAACGGGTACTGATACAGAGGTAGTTTTATCAGCGTATCAGGAGTGGGGTGAAGGATGTGTTGAATATTTTGTAGGGATGTGGGCCTTTGCACTTTGGGATAATGATGCAAAGAAGTTGTTTTGTTCTCGCGATCGATTTGGAATAAAACCTTTTTATTATATCCATTCAGGCACTAGATTTTATTTTGCTTCTGAAATAAAGGCATTAAAGCAAACGAATGTTTTTTCATCCGACTTAAATGAAGATCATGTTGCAATGGGACTTCAATTAGGTTGGAATCATTTGCCGTCTTCCACTTATTTTAATTCGATTGAGTCGTTACCTGCTGGATGTAATTTAATTTATGAGCAAGGAAAAATCAAGGTCAATACTTGGTGGGATATTAACCCTTTGCAAACGAATAAGCAAACGTATGCAGAGAATGTAAGTCAGTTGAAAGATTTATTATTTAACAGTATTCAACTGCACATGCGAAGTGATGTAGAAGTAGGTTGTTGTTTGAGTGGTGGATTGGATAGTTCAACGATTGCTTCTGTTGTTGGTACGCTTTATCCTGATAAAAAAATAAAAGCATTCAATGTATTTTACGAGGGAGAAGGGGCAGTGGATGAACGCAAGTGGGTGAAGGAAGTGATTAACAAATATCCATCAGTTGAGCCCTATTATTTTTCTCCTTCTGATGATGATATTGCTAACGCATTTGACAAAGCGATTTATTTTGCAGATGTTCCATTAGCAGGTTCATCACCCATTTCACAGTATTTTGTAATGCAATTAGCGAGTCAGCATGGTGTAAAAGTATTACTTGATGGACAAGGCTCTGATGAGAGCTTAGGCGGCTATATGCATAGTTATTATCGCTTGTTGGCAGGTATGATGAGTAAACAGCATTGGGGTGCAATGTGGAAAGAAATTAATGCGCATGCAAGTACACAACAGTTCGGTTTTTCTAAAAAAGTAGATTTATTTCTAAAGAGTGTTCTCTCGCTGATTTCGGATGAACAAAAGTTATACGCATTAGAGTACAAACGTTATTATCCGTTTTTATCATTAGAGCCGCGAATACCATTTCGATTATTAAACAAGAAAGGTTCTCGCTTAAATAACTTCTTGTATCATTTAAATAAAACTACGCTGTTGCCTACGTTGTTACAATTCGAAGATCGTAACTCAATGGCGTTTTCAATTGAGTCACGTGTGCCGTTTTTAGATCATCGTATTGTTGAGTTTGCATTTACATTACCCGATGATGCAAAAATCCACGAAGGACGTACAAAACGTATTTTACGTGACAGTATGAATGGAATATTGCCTAATGCAATTACTAACCGTACCGATAAAAAAGGATTTGTTACTCCTGGCGAAATTAAATGGTTAAGAGGTCCGTTGAAGTTTTTATTAGATCAGAAGTTCGATGACATTCCTTTTTTAAGCGCAGAAAAATCGAAGTTGCTGATTGATGAATTCAAAGCTGGAAATAATCAAAATGCCAATTTGGTATGGCGTTTAGCGACACTGAAATATTGGATGGGAAAGGTATAGGTTGTTAGATATTAAGGTTTTTCTTATATTTACTTAATAAGAATTCACCTTGATGAATAACCTAACTCTTAGATCGCAGAAATTTATTGCTTTAATTTTTACGCTGTTGATGTTTACAACAGATGTTTTAGGTTTTAATACTGATAAAAATTTTGCAAGCAAAGAGTATTTTGTAGAAAGTCCATATTCAACTTTAACTAACCCAATTTATTTTTATAAAACGGCAAATGGATTTGTTGTGTTTGAGAAGGGTAGGATTACCTATCAAAAAGTAAAAGCGATTGAAAAAGAAGATGACCCCGTTTTAAAAGGTTATTCAATTCCTAAAAAGTTTCAAGTAGATAATACTTCAATTGTATTTGTTGGTAGCAATAGCGATTGTTCCATTCAGCATGAAGATGGTGCTTTGTTTCCAGTTAATTATTTTTTAGGTGATTTAAAATCGGAAGTAAAAACGAAGCATGCTTATTCTTCTATTTTATTGAAAAGTGTTTATAATGGAATTGATATCAAGTATTATTTTCAAGATGGAAAATTGAAATATGATATCATTGCGAAAGCGAATAGTAATATTGGTGATATTAAGATGAAAGTTGAAGGCGATTCGAAATTTTCAATAGTTAACGATCAGCAAATACGTTTAAATAATTTTAATTCGCCCATTGAAGATAAGATTACTTACTCTTATCAGGTTGTTGATGGTTCAAACCAAAATGTGCAAGTAAAATTTAATTTGAAAAGTGATTTGATTGGATTTGTTGCAGTAGATTGGAATAAGAAATCTGATTTAATTATTGATCCTTCATTGATCTTTTCAACGTATGTTGGCGGTTCTAATAATGATTATGAATTTAACTGTGACCTCTCAAAAGATAATAATGGCAATATCGTAGTAACAGGAAGATCTTTAAGCACTAATTTTCCAACAACTGCTGGTAGTTATCAAACAAATGCGAATGGTAATTTAGATTGCGTGGTTTTTAAACTTAACTCACAGGGGGATTCGTTACTTTTTTCAACTTATATAGGCGGTAATAATGTCGATGCTGGTTATGCAAGTTTGATAAATCCTAATACAAATGAAATTTATATTGGTGGGACAACCTCAAGCTTAAATTTTCCAACGGTAATATCTTCTTATCAACCTAATTATGCTGGTGCAACATATGATGGATTTGTTTTGAAGTTGAATAGTAATGGAAGCAGCTTGCTCCAATCGACATATGTAGGAACTGCCTATGATGATTGTATAAATTCAATGTGTTTTGATAATAATTTGGATATTGTTTTTATTGGTCAAACAAAAGGGAATTTTATTAATACGGGTTCTGGTTATCAAGCCAATTTTATAGGTGGTTGGGATGTGTTTGTTGGTCGAATTTCGAAAGCGTTAAATGTCATCACTGAGACTACTATGTTTGGTGGGTACGGAATGGATCATGCACATGCAGTAAAAGCAGACAATGCAGGTAATGTATATGTGATGGGTAATACCAATGGGTTGATTCCGGTAAGTGCAAATTGTTACGATAACAGTTATAATGGTGGTTTATGGGATGTATTCTGCATTAAGTTCAATTATCAATTAAGTCAGTTAATTTACTCTACTTACGTTGGTTCTTCTGGCGATGATTGGTCATGGAACACAATGGATATTGATAATAATGGTAATATGTATGTTGCAGGATATACCAATGCAAGTAATTTTCCTGTTACTCCAGGCTCATATCAACAATCTTTTGGTGGGGGGTATGATGCTTTTGTTTTCAGACTTAATAGTATAGGTACTTCCTTAAACTACTCTACTTATTTTGGTGCTGCTGGCGATGATGAGGGATGGGGGATTGATGTAGTTGGTAGTACTCCAATTATAACAGGTTGTTCAGAATACGGAATGTATACGCAACCGTGTTCATATTCTCAAAATAACAATGGGCTTAAAGATGCTTTTCTTTTGAAGTTAGATTCTACATTTAGTAATGTATTATATTCTTCATATTTTGGAGGGTCAAGCGATGATTGTGGTAAGAATATATTAGTGGATAGCTCAGGTTATATCCTAACAGGTAATACAAGTTCTGTTAATTTTCCAACTACAGTAAATGCTTATGACCAAACCTCAAATGGCGGTGATGATTTTTTTATTTTGAAAATTCAAATTGATACTTTACCTCCACTTGCACAATTTAGTTCTGATACAATAATTTGTTTGAACGACAGTGTTCGGTTTAAAAATTTGTCTTTAAATGGTCAGAATTATTCATGGGACTTCGGCGATAATACAACCTCCATAGATTTTCAACCATCACATTTGTATACACAGCCTGGGACTTATTTTGTTTCATTGCTGGTTGATAATTGTATTAGCGTTGATATTTATTATCAGAGCATTCAAGTAGTAAATTCTGCTTCTGCTTCGTTTACTTATCAAGTCAATTGTAACAGGGAAGTGATTTTATCAGCAGATTCGATTGCGCAAAATTACCTCTGGGATTTTGGCAGCCTTGGGAATTCATTAAATGACTCTGTACAATTCACATTGGGTAATTCCGATTCGGTATATGTAACATTAATTACTTCTAATGGACTTTCATGTGCTGATACATTAAGCCAATTAATCGTTTCTAATATACCATTTGCTTCTTATTCTACAATAATTGATTCATGTACCAAGGATATTGAAATTTTACCGGATCTAACAGTGAGTAATGCTGTTTATAATTGGACTATCGCTGGTGTTACAAGTCAAAATGCAGGACAACCTATTAATTTGAATCTTGATTCGATTTTTGATTTTACTATTCAATTAATTGTTTCTGCAAATGGTTGTAGCGATACATTGATTCAAAATTATCACCTTGATAGTTTACCTAATGCTCAATTCACGACGAATGTAAATTGTAATAACACTATTCAATTCACTAATACATCAACTAATTACCAGACTAGCAACTGGTATTTTGGGAATGGAGATAGTTCATCAATTATAAATCCTAATTATACTTTTCCAACTAGCGGAAATTATTTAGTATCATTAATAACTACAAACGGCGCTGGTTGTATAGATTCTACATCTCAGTTATTAAATATTCAAGCATCTGTCAATTATCAACTTGTTACAACACTTGATAGTTGCTCTGGGGAATATTTATTTCAAATTTCACCTTCAATTTCTTCATTGAATTCAGTTTGGGATTTTGGTGATGGGACAGTTTTGCAAAATCCGAATTTTACGCATACCTATCAACAAGCAGGGAATTATAATTTGTTGATTATTGTAAATCCAGGTGATGTTTGTGCTGACACAATTCAATCAGTCTTAATTATTAGTGATGTTATTTTTGATTTGAATAGTATTCCTAATTGCTTTACTCCAAATAATGATGGCATAAACGATAAGTTTGAAATAACTAATAAAAGTTTTTGTCAATATCTTGGCTATACAATCTTCAATCGTTGGGGTCAAGAATTATTTCACACAATCAATATTCGTGAGTCTTGGGATGGGAAACAAAATGGATATGATTTGCCAGAAGGCGTTTATGTAATTGTTTTGCATGGAGAAAAACCTGCATCTACATTTTTAACGATTATTAGATAAGTGAGCTAACTAATTTTAGTAGTAACTCTTTTCTGTTCTTTAAAGAATACTTTTCACTTATAATTTCTCTCGCTAATTTACCTCTTGAATCAAGGTCGTTGTCAGTGATCGCTGATTGAATTAACGATTTAAGCAGCTCCTCATTCCGTTCGTTTAATACATGTCCGGTTGATTCAATAATCTCTGGCATTGAAAA
>JBDKGQ010000047.1:0-7397 GCA_039798145.1 Bacteroidota bacterium | reverse complement strand
TCACCTCTTCAATATTTATAAAATCTTTCTTCTGCATTTCCATGGTTGGCAAAAGTAATTATGTAAATCATTAATCAGTTTTTTATTGAGGAAAGTTTGTTGTGTGACAAAGTGGGAAAGTGGAGAATTTGAAATTTTACTAAATATCGATGTAAGTCATTGTAATATAGTGTATAAGGCTGAAATTATAGCTCCCGATAAATTTTTGAAAAAATGTAGTTGATTCTGGCTCTGCTGGCTATGATCAGAGCTATGGAATTTACCCATATGGAGCCATTTTTTGATGACAAATAGCCGCTATAAGCCATAAAATCAATTGATTATGCCTTTTAAAATGCTGGAAACAACTAAGGTTTGACGGTTGATTTTTAGTGGGTTGATAATCAATTTAATACATAAAGTTGTAAACAAAGTGGGAGAAAGTGGTAAAAAGTGGGAGAAAATCATTTATTTTTACATCCCATCAACAAATAGTGGGAAAATCTCAATAAGTCATGACACAGTTTTTAGGAGAATATGATTGCAAGCTAGACGCGAAAGGGCGTTTGAGTCTGCCGTCTGCTATTCGTAAGAAGGTGTCACCAGAGGCGCAAGAAAAGTTTGTTGTGAATCGCGGCTATGAAAATTGCTTGCATCTCTATCCAATGGATGAGTGGTTGAAAGTGAGTGCTGAAGTGAACAAGTTGAATCTTGATGTAAAAGACAATCGACTTTACGCACGCTACTTCTTCAGAGGCGCAACAGAGATTGAGTTAGATGCTGCAGGTAGAATTTTATTACCAAAGTCTTTGTGCGAGCATGCGGGTATTGATAAGGAAATAGTGTTATCAGCTTTCGGATCGAAAATAGAAATATGGTCTAAGGACAAATACAAAGAGATGATCTCAAATGAGCCGGATAATATTTCTGATTTAGGAGAGAAAGTAATGGGTAAAATAAATAAGAGTGGAGAAGAAGGTGGGGTATCATGAGCCGGTCATGTTGGTTGAGTGTATTGAGGGGCTCAATATTATCGATGGTGGAGTATACGTAGATGTCACATTTGGAGGAGGAGGACATTCAAAAGGAATTCTGAATGCGATGAAGGGAGGAAAGTTAATTGCATTTGATCAGGATTCGGATGCGTTGCAAAATGCACCAGCAGATTCAAGATTTCAATTAATCAACAAGAATTTTTGTGAGTTGAAATCAGCTTTAAATGCAATAGGGGTCTTTGAAATAGATGGTTTACTTGCTGATCTAGGAGTTTCGTCGCATCAGTTTGATGAAGGTGAAAGAGGTTTTTCAATTCGCTTTGATGCGAAGCTGGATATGCGTATGGATCAATCAACTGGACTAACGGCAGAGGATATCCTAAATGATTATGAGCAAAAAGACCTTGCTCATTTATTCAGAGAATATGGAGAGCTGAGATCAGCAAATCGATTAGCAATGCTTATTGTAAATGAGCGAGCTAAAAAAAGAATTGAAACAGTTGAAGAGTTAAAAGCAGCAGTTAGTTCGTGTGCGCCGAAGTTTAAGGATCATACATTTTATGCTCAGGTTTTCCAGGCTTTGCGAATAGAAGTAAATCAAGAGTTAAAGGTGTTAGAAGACATGTTGCTGCAAGCGGTTGAAGTATTGAAGCCAGGAGGCAGATTGGTGGTGATGAGTTATCATTCATTAGAGGATCGAATAGTAAAAAACATCATTAATAAAGGAAGTGTTGCAGGGGAGTTACAAAAAGATTTTTATGGGAATGTAATTGGTGTTCCTTTAAAAGCAATTAATAAAAAGCCAATTGAGGCTAGTGAAGTTGAAATAAAATCAAATACGCGTTCACGTAGTGCTAAATTAAGAATAGCAGAAAAAAAATGAATACAATAAAGAAGAAAGAGACTGAACAAATTCCTGAAGTAGAGCAGGTAAAAGAGAAGTCGTCTTCTTTAAATTTTTCTGTAGATAAGTTGATGAATCTTTTCAAGGTGTTCAATTTATTCAATCGCGATGCGGTAATACGTAACATTCCATTTGTTCTCTATCTGACATTTATTGCATTGTTCTATATCTGGAATTCATACACAATTGATAAAACAGTTCGTGAAATTGATAAGACAGATAAGGAATTGAAAGAATTAAGATCGGAGTTTATTACAGGTAAATCAGATTTAATGTACAAGTGTAAAATGACGGAGGTGGCTAAAAATATAGAGATGTACGGAATTAAAGAAAGTAAAGAAGCACCAAAGAAAATTATAATTAAAAAAGCAGTAACTGAATAAATAATGAGCGGTCAAGGTCAAAAGAAAGATATTCTGTTAAGAGTGAAGCTGGTTTTTCTAGGCTTCATACTCTTTGCAGCATGCATTCTTTTTAGCATTGGTAAGGTTCAGATTACAGAGGGGGACATGTGGAGAAGTAAACAACAAGCATTGAATTTACGATTTGTGGAAATTGAGCCAATGCGTGGTAATATTTATGCTTGCGATGGAAGCTTACTTGCAACATCACTTCCTCGTTACGATGTGCATATTGATATTATGGCGCCAGTCATTACTAATTCAATATTCAATGAAAAATTAGATTCGTTAGCTTATGCGCTTTCAACTCTGTTCGGTGATAAAACACAATCCGATTACAAGCAAATGCTTCGTCAGGCGCGTAATGAAAAGAACAGATATTTTTTAATCAAACGCAATATTTCATTTGATCAGAGAAATCAATTGGTGAATTTTCCAATTTTTAATTTAAAGAAAAACAATGGTGGATTAATCATTACTCAATTAAGTAAAAGAGAAAAGCCATTTAAGGAATTAGCGAGTAGAACGGTTGGTTTTAAAGTAAAAGATAGTTCTGTTACATCGGTAGGTATTGAAGGTGCATTCAATGATTATTTGAAAGGAGTAAGAGGAAAACGTTTAATGCAACGAATTTCATCTTCTGTTTGGAAGCCAGTAAATAATGAAAATGAGATTGAGCCTAAAGATGGAAATGACATTGTTACAACTATCGACATTAACATTCAAGATGTAGCAGAAAATGCATTATTAGAAAATCTTGTTTTACATAATGCGAAGATGGGTTGCGCAATTTTAATGGAAGTAGCAACTGGAGAAATAAAGGCTATCGCTAATCTTAAACAAAATGAGCAGGGCGTTTACGAAGAGTCATACAATGTAGCAATCGGAAATGCTACTGAGCCAGGATCTACTTTCAAATTAGCATCGTACATGGTTGCTATGGAAGATGGTTTTTTAAATCCTGATGATACAATTCCTGCTTATGGTGGAAGAAGAAAATTTGGAACGGAAACAATTGAAGATTCACATCCTGATGGAATTTCATTTAAAACAGTAAAAGACGCATTTGCGCATTCTTCTAATGTTGCTGTAGCTTCTGCTATCTATAAATATTATCAGAAGAATCCTCAGAGTTATATAAGTGGATTAAAGAAGTTGCATCTAGATGGAGATTTAGGAATTAAATTATCGGGAGCGACCTATCATCCAATAAAAAATACTGGTGATAAAAACTGGTCAGGCGTGTCGCTTCCTTATATGTCGATGGGTTATGAAACGTTACTAACGCCAATGCAGTTACTTACTTTTTATAATGCTGTAGCTAACAATGGGAAGATGGTAGCGCCAATGTTCGTTAAAGAAATTAGAAATAAGAGTCAGATTGTTGAGCGTTTTAAGCCTGTTGTTTTAGCAGACTCAATCTGTTCTCAAGCTACTATAAAAAAAGCAAAGATTTTATTAGAAGAAGTTGTAAAGACGGGTACAGCTAAGGGAATTAAAAATGCTCAATATAATATTGCTGGGAAAACGGGTACAGCTCAGATAGCCTCATTAAATGGCTATGATAAAAAAGCATATCAGGCTTCTTTTTGTGGTTACTTTCCTGCAGAGAATCCTAAGTACTCTTGTATTGTGGTGATATATTCTCCTAACAATGGAAAAATATATGGATCAGAGGTTGCGTGTCCTGTTTTCGCTGACATTGCTGCTAAAGTGTTTTCACTTGATGTCAAAATGCACAAAGAGTTAAACAGAATGCCTGATTCACTTTTCGCTGGATTTCCAGTTGTTAAATCTGGTCAAGCAAATCCAACTTCGAAAGTTATAAAGACATTATCTATTCCGTACGATGTTCAATCTAACGGATGGGTAGGTACGAATTTGAAGCAAGTAGATAATTCAACTAGTATCGTACCCAATGTTGTCGGTATGGGGCTAAGTGATGCAATCTATCTATTAGAATCATTTGGATTAGTAGTTCAGCCTGTGGGGCGCGGAAAAGTATGTAAGCAATCAATAAAGGCTGGGCAAAAATTAGAAAAAGGTCAAAAAATAATAATTGAGTTAATTTAATGAAGCTCCTAAAAGAAATATTATATAAAACACATATCGAACAGGTTTCTGGTTCTACATCTGTGAATATTTCAGATATAGCTTTTGATTCCCGTAAGGTTAGTGAGTGGACATTGTTTGTGGCTGTAAGAGGGACTCTTACTGACGGGCACGAGTTTATTTCTAAGGCAATCGATAAAGGTGCGATTGCAATTATCTGCGAGGAGATGCCAGAAAATCTTATTCCAACAATTACTTATGTTAAGGTGAAGGATTCATCTCATGCATTAGCAATTGTTTGTAATAATTTTTATGAAGACCCTAGTTCTAAGATAAAATTAATTGGAGTTACAGGAACAAATGGGAAAACCACATCTGTTACATTACTGCATTCGCTTTTCACGCAATTAGGATTTAAATGTGGAATGCTAAGTACGGTAAAAAACTTAATTGGAAGTGAAGTCGTAACTGCTACACATACTACTCCAGATCCTCTTCAGTTAAATCAGCTTTTATCTAGAATGGTAGATGAGCAATGCGAGTATTGTTTTATGGAAGTGAGTTCCCATGCAGTAGTTCAAAAGAGAATCGAGGGTTTGCATTTTCATGGAGGTGTCTTTACAAATATAACTCGTGATCATCTTGATTATCACAAAACATTTGATGAGTATATCAAAGCAAAGAAAGGATTTTTTGATCGTCTGCCAGAAGATGCTTTCGCACTTATTAATGCTGATGATAAAAATAGTCAGATAATGGTGCAAAATACGAAAGCAACTGTTAGAACATTTGCTCAGAAAAATGTTGCTGATTTTAAAGTTAAAATTCTAGAAAATAATTTTTCAGGATTATTACTAAATATTGATGGTAATGATGTTTTATGCTCATTGATTGGAAGTTTTAATGCGAGCAATTTATTAGGTGCATACGCAGTAGCAATCATGTGTAAGCAAGAAAAAATAGATGTGCTAACGGCATTGAGTAGCCTCAAAGCTCCTGAAGGTCGTTTTGAATGTTTACAATCTGATAGTAAAGTGACTGGTATTGTTGACTATGCTCATACACCCGATGCTTTAGAGAATGTTTTGAATACCATCAATAATATTCGAACAGGTAACGAGACAATCATCACCATTATTGGTTGCGGTGGAGATCGTGATGCAGGAAAGCGTCCGCAAATGGCTGCAATCGCATGTGAGCTAAGTGATAAAGTAATTCTTACTTCAGATAATCCAAGAAGTGAAAATCCCGATGCAATTATAAAAGATATGCAAGCGGGTGTTCCTCCGCAATTTTATAGAAAGTCATTATCAATTACCGATAGAAAAGAAGCTATTCGTACTGCAGTTGCTTTAGCAAAACCTGGTGATATCATTTTACTTGCTGGTAAAGGTCATGAGAAGTATCAAGAAATAGATGGAGTTAAATATCCATTTGATGACAAAGAAATTTTAAGTGAAACATTTCAATCGTATTAATTATGCTTTATTATTTATTTGATTACTTAGATAGAGTTTATGATTTTCCAGGTGCTGGAGTGTTTCGCTATATATCGTTTCGTTCTGCAATAGCTCTTATTACTTCATTATTGATTACGCTTGTTTTTGGTAAGCGCATAATTAATATGCTATTGAAATTGCAAGTTGGTGAAACAATCCGTGATTTAGGTTTAGAGGGGCAAAGTGAAAAGAAAGGCACTCCAACTATGGGTGGAATCATCATTATTGCGGGTATCTTGATTCCAACATTATTGTTTACGCGATTGAATAATGTCTACATCATTTTAATGATTGTAAGTACACTTTGGTTAGGTGCTATTGGATTTGTTGATGACTACATCAAAGTATTTAAAAAAGACAAGGAAGGTTTACGTGCTAAATCGAAATTACTTGGACAAGTTGGATTAGGGATTTTTGTAGGAGCTGTTTTATACTTCAATAATAATGTAGTTGTAAGAGAAAAAATTGCTCAACCTAAATTTGTAATCGAGCAGAAGGGGAATATAATAGATGATATGAAAAGTAAGGATGGAGTACTTTTCTCTGGTGTTAATACAAAATCAACAAAGACTACAATACCTTTCTTTAAAAACAATGAATTTGATTATGCTGATTTAGTGTCATGGGCAGGAGATAATAAAAAATATTTGTTACCACTGTTATTTATTGTAATGGTAACATTTATTATTACTGCAGTATCAAATGGTTCAAATATTACGGATGGTATTGATGGTTTAGCCACGGGCACATCGGCAATTGTAGGAATAACATTAGCTGTTTTTGCGTACGTTTCAGGTAACGCCATTTTTGCGAATTATTTAAACATCATGTACATACCTAATACAGGTGAGCTCATGGTGTTCATGAGTGCGTTTGTTGGAGCATGCGTAGGATTTTTATGGTATAACTCTTTTCCTGCACAAGTTTTTATGGGTGATACAGGAAGTCTTGCTATTGGTGGTGTAATAGCTGTTTTTGCTATCGCTGTAAGAAAGGAATTATTGATTCCTATTATCTGCGGAATATTCCTGGTAGAGAATTTATCTGTTATGATTCAGGTAAGTTATTTCAAATACACGAAGAAAAAATATGGTGAAGGAAGAAGAGTATTTAAAATGTCGCCTTTGCATCATCATTATCAAAAATTAGGATATCACGAAGCAAAAATTGTAACACGTTTCTGGATTATCGGAATTATGTTAGCGGTTTTAAGTATAGTAACATTGAAATTAAGATAAATGAATACGAATAAAAAAATAGTTGTTTTGGGTGCTGCGGAGAGTGGAGTAGGTACAGCTATCCTTGCTCAAAAGCAGGGTTATGATGTTTTTGTTTCTGATTTCGGTGCTATTTCAGCGAAATATAAAAAAGAACTAACTGATAGGAATATCCGTTTTGAAGAAGGACAACATTCGCAAGAAATTATTTTCGCTGCTAATGAAGTTGTGAAGAGTCCAGGTATACCTGATAAAGCTTCAATAATCGTTGGATTAAAAGAAAGAAATATCAATGTCATATCAGAGATTGAATTTGCTGCACGTTTTACAAATGCAAAAATGATTTGCAT
>JBDKGQ010000046.1:0-7050 GCA_039798145.1 Bacteroidota bacterium | reverse complement strand
GGATCTAACTTGATAAGATATCCGTCTTTATCACCCGCAGAATAATAATTATTACCATTAATAGTCATTCCGAAAGAAAAAGAACCAGCTAAATAAATGTTGCCAGCACCATCCATAACTATTCCTCCTGGGAACATGATATTTGATGTACCCGAAAAACTTTTTGCCCAAACTGGAGTAGCCGACTGATCATATTTAGTAACATAAAGATCAATAGTACCTACTACAGGAATATTTGCTGCTCCAAATGGTGCATTCGCATCAAATTGTCCTGATACGATTATCCCACCTGCTGCATCTCTTACTGCAGTAACTTTTGCTTCATTGTCTAAACGTGCGCCTACTGATTTAGCCCAAACCCATGCAGGAGTCTGAGCATTTGTAACATTAGCAATAAGTATTACCAATGCCGTAACAAGTAATTTTTTTCTCATAATAACGTGAAGGTTGTAACGGGGTTGTTTTTCTGTGTTATTCCGTATTTCAAAAATAAAAAAATATTGAATAAAAAAGGCCTTATTTTTCAACAAGACCTTTGCTTTTTTTAGATATGAATTGCCCGGTTATCCGTTGCCGCTAAACAGGCTTCTTTAAATGCCTCTGTAAATGTTGGATGTGCATGGCTCATTCGAGCGATATCCTCTGCCGAAGCTCTGTATTCCATCGCTACTACCGCCTCCGCAATTAAATCAGCACAACGTGGTCCGATCATATGAACTCCTAAAATCTCGTCTGTTTCTTTATCTGCTAATACTTTGATAAACCCATCTAAGTCCATACTCGCACGCGCTCTTCCGCTTGCTTTAAATGGAAACATTCCCGACTTATATGCTTTCCCCTGTGCTTTTAACTCTTCTTCTGTATGGCCTACCGCAGCTACTTCTGGCCACGTATAAACAACACCCGGAATTAATAGGTAATTGATATGTGGTTTTTGTCCTGCGATTAACTCAGCAACATAGGTTCCTTCTTCTTCTGCCTTATGCGCTAACATTGCCCCTTTTACAACATCACCAATTGCATAAACACCTTTTGCAGCGGTTTGTAAATGCTCATCAACGATGATTCTTCCTCGCTCATCTTTCGCGATGCCTGCATTCTCTAATCCTAAATTCTCTGTGTATGGCGAACGACCAACACATACTAAACAATAGTCTCCCGTAAGTTCTAATTCTTTACCGTCTTTATTAGCAGTAGCTTTTAGTTTTACATTCTTACCTTTTACTTCTACACCACTTACTGCATGCGATAAATAAAATTCAACGCCTGTTTTTGCTAGTACTTTTTGTAGTTCTTTTCCTAATGATTTATCCATTGTAGGAATGATGGAATCAGCATATTCAACTACACTAACCTTTGCGCCTAGCCGTGCATACACACTTCCTAATTCTAATCCGATTACACCGCCGCCAATAATTAATAAATGCTTTGGAATTTCTTTCAACTTTAATGCTTCCGTAGAGGTAATAATACGTTGCTTATCGATGGTAACACCTTTCAAATTAGAAGGCTTTGAGCCCGTTGCGATAATGGTATTTTCAGAGGTGATGGTTTCAATGCTTCCATCTTCTTTTTTAATATTGATTGTTTTCGCATCAACAAAAGAGGCAAATCCGTGAATCACATCAACCTTGTTCTTCTTCATTAAAAAACGAATACCCTGAACCGTTTGCGTGATCACGTCTTCTTTACGCTGAATCATCTGCGGAAAGTTGATCGATAATCCTTTAACATCAATACCGTGCTCTTTGAACTGATGTGCAGCTTGATGATAATGCTCTGATGAATCCAACAATGCTTTTGAAGGAATACATCCAACATTTAAACAAGTTCCACCAAGGGAATTATATTTTTCAATTAACGCTGTTTTCTTTCCTAATTGAGCTAAACGAATTGCTGCTACATAGCCACCTGGACCTGCACCAATTACCACTGCATCATATGAAGCCATTTCTGATTGATTTTATTGATTGCCCGCAAATTTACAAGTAATTCGCATGTAAAAGCAAAGAAAAAGTGATTTAATCCCTAGCCCTTTTGTTGCTTAAAAATCCCAATTGGTAAGTATGAAAGGACATTGATTAGCAGTAATAATCCTAGGATCAAACAGGCAATACGTCCTAAATAATCTCCATAGCGTGTATAAAATGTCTGCCCATCATGAATGTAAACATCCTTACGAATCACATCATCTGTCCACCACTTGGTAATATCTGATAACTCCCCTCGAGAATTAATAAAGCATGAAATTCCGGTATTCGCAGATCGCACAATGTTCTTTCTTGTCTCGATAGCACGTAATCTCGCGTACTGGCAATGTTGTTTATGCCCTGGTGTATTTTCCCACCAGCCATCGTTTGTCATGATGCAAATTAAATTCGCCCCCTGACGAATATAATCACCAACGTATTCTCCATAAATCGACTCATAACAGATGACAGGAGCTGTGATTACCCCATCGCCAACAGGTAAAATAGTAGGATGTTTTTTACTGCCTAAACTTCCTGCTGTGCCTCCTAAATCAATGGCGTACTTTTCAAAATATCCAAAGAAAGCAGGGAAAGGCATTTTTTCTACTCCAGGCACTAACTTCGATTTATAATGCATCGGGAAATTAGTCCCGTTATAAAAATCAGTTGCTGCATTATAGGCATCGTAATAAGCATTGTCGTTGGATAATTGTCTAGCTGTTGCTGATTTCTTCGACGGATCCATATACAACTGCAAAGTTGTTAAGCCTGAAAGAAAATGAATGTTCGGATGTTTTTTAGTAAAATCCAAGAAAGGCAAAACGCTTGGGTGAACCGGAATATCATTCATCCAGATAGCATCAGGAATTGCTGTTTCAGGAGCTACAACCAACTTTGTTTTGGGTGTAATTTTACTTTCTGCTAATCGCAGGATTTTATTAATCTGCTCGCTGCTCGACATCCCCGAAAACTTTTCGTTGTACGGATCGATGTTAGGTTGTACAACAACCACTTCAATCGATTTACCTGTATCATCAACATTCTTTTTAATGATGAAGGAAATAAGAATCGGAAAAATAATAATACATGATGTTAGCGCGATATTTTTCTTCGTTCTGAATGCTGTTTTGCTGATTAGCTGAAATAAAAGAATATTCACGAGTAAAATCCATAAAGTGCCGCCTTGCGTACCTGTGTATTCATACCACTGCACCATATCTGCCCAAGCTGCGAATCCGTTACCCATATTTAACCATGGCCACGATAAATCCCAATCCATGTGTAAATGTTCAAAGGCAACCCAGCCTACTAACAGCATGGCATATCCGAAGAAATCACCTAAACGCTTATGAAACCAATGAAAGAGGCCGAATACCCCCGCCATCAATAACGAATTGGCTAATACCGCTCCTACCATTCCGCCTCCACTAGCAAAATAAATCCACCACGTAGTTGCAAGATTAAATAAGATAAAAGCTAAGTATGTCCAACGGAACAAACGCACTTTTACGCCAGCACGTTTTTGCTCCAACACATTTTTTTCAAGCCATAATAATGGTAACCAAGCAATAAATAAAATAGGAGCAAATCCACCAGCAGGCCAGGCCATCCACATCAATAATGCGAATAGCAATATACTTATGATTTTATGTTTGATTGTAAAGTTGGAAACTTGCATTGCACTGCAAATTTAATTTATTCTGAATATGTAGCCGCTGCTTTTCGCTTGATTACATATTCATTGGCAACAATACAAAATGTAGCCATCAAAACAGGAAAGACAGGCAAACGAAATCGTGTGCTTGCAGAAGGTCCGGTGACAATCGCGAAGTAAATGATGATACTCGCCACACATCCACGAAGTGAATAAGAAATATGACGCGAGAAAATAAATTTCACAAAGGCAATGAGAACAATTAATCCCATTATGCTACAAGCAATCAAATAAGCATAATAAGAAAACATCGCCAATCGAGAATCAGATTGATAGGGTTTCCCAACATTCACTTCGCCGAGATAAAACTTTTCTACATCCCAACGCGGATGCCCCGCAAAGAAATTAAACATTCCTGTTAGCTCTTGCTTAATCGCACTCTTCGGATGATTGAACAATACTTCTCTGTTAAATGCATCAATTTGCTTACACCTTTCGGGATAAGGTAAATTAGCTACTCTCGATTGAAACTCGCTAATTGTTTTAGTTGCTTCTTCTTCATTAAACGCATCTTTCAAAATAGCATACGAATTATAATTAATCATCAACTTACGTTGGATGCTGGAAAATTCCCAGATACCCGTATGCGCATGACTGTAATTGAAGAAAAATGCAATGGTGCTAAACGGAATCACAAAGGTGATTAATGCAATCAATTTTACTTTTTTATTGAAGAAGTGAATTAGAAAACTTACAACTGCCACCATCGGGAACAACCACATCACCGGCTTTATGGCCATTGCTATAGCAACGCACCACTGCGACCACCAAAGGTCTTTCATCTGACTGTATTTGATTAACCTCGCAATGAAATAAATCGCTAATAGCACAAATAATTGTAATAGTATTTCCGACATCACCATGTTGCAGTAAACAAACTGTGTTGGGTAAAACAACAATGGAATTAACAACCACATACGATTCCATTCTTCCCCTAAAAACAGTTTAACAAATTGAACGGCTATGAAGGTCGTTAGTAAGCTAATTCCCATTTGAAATAACAGCAATACAAACACATTTCCTAAGCCTGCATCTATTTGCAACAACGATAAAAAGGCTCCATATACTGGCGGACGTTGATTGTATAATGCAGGATTTATTTCCTGCGTCATATCGCCACAATACCAAGATCCATTATTACTTAAATTTTGTGCCTGCCAGATATATTCTGATGAATCTTTGGTAGTGCAATTTTTCTGCTGTAATGCCACTCCAAAAAATGCAAGATGCATCAATATCAAAATTGACCAAAACCAAAACTTACTCGACTTAATCATCTTCATTGTGGGTGTGAAATTAATAAAACACTTATTGTCCCAAAATGTTATTGATAATTTCAGATATTTAACACGTGGAAATAAAACTGACTCCTTTTACCTACCGATTAACCTTTAAAAGAGCCTTTGGGATTGCGCATGGTACGCGCACTGGCACCGACTCACTTTTTATTCGTGCTAGCACTAGCGATAAAGAAGGATATGGTGAAGCTGCATTGCCTCCTTATCTTGGCTATGATGTTCATCAACTGATCAGCGATTTTAATTCGTATTTCCCGACAACTATTTATAGCATGGAGGAATTGATTGCTTTATTGCAAAAAGTATCCTCTCCTATTTCGGATATTCCTTCGCCGTTGCGTTGTGCGATGGACATTGCCTTGCATGATCTCTGCGGACAATTAGCTAATATGCCTGCACGAAAAATTCTAGAAGTGCCTGCTGCCAATAATGTGCGTTGTAGTGTAACACTTGGAATCAGTAGTGTAGAGGAAATGATTGAAAAAATAAAAGAAGTTACGACCGATTCGAATTTAGGATTTACGCTTTTCAAGCATAAGTTAGGAGGAGAAAACGATTTAGAGCGCATCAATGCTTTTAAAGATTTTACGAATGCAGATTTTTGTATCGATGCAAATCAAGCTTGGAAATCGGTGGAAGAAGCCACGAAGCAAATTCATTTTTTACAAGACCTCGGATGTTTGTTTGTAGAACAACCCATGCCTGTTTCGATGAACGCTCATTTGCGTGAATTGAAAAAAAATATTCAGTTGCCAATTATTTTGGATGAGTCGATTCAGAATATTAGCGACTTTGACTTACTGAAAAATGATTGCGATGGAATTAATGTGAAGCTGATGAAATGTGGTGGAATGGCGGCAGGGAAAAACTTAATTCAACTTGCAAAACGTCACGGTAAAAAAATTCTGATTGGCTGTATGTCGGAGAGCACCTGTGGCGCTGCTGCTGCTGCTGAACTTGCAGGATTGGCCGACTGGGTTGATTTAGATGGACCATTATTAATCAGCAATGATCCGTTTGAAGGAATCATTTACGAAGAAGGATGTATTCTACCAAACACGTCTAACGGTGTGGGTATCCGAAAAATTACTGATTTAACATTTTCTGCATAATCATTACATCGAGGTAACGATTAAATTTTTGTCCCGCTTCGTGAAGTACTCCCGTTTTAACAAACCCTTCTTTTTCGTGCAGGTGAATGCTATGTACATTATCAGTTGTGATGCGAGATAACAACGAATGTAAACCCACCTTGCTTCCTTGAATAATTATTTCATGCAGTAACTTACTTCCAAGTCCTTGAAATTGAAATTCAGGATGGATATAAACAGATACTTCCGCAATAATATCATACCCTTTCTTAGGGTTCCACGGACTTAGAGCAGCCCAGCCAGCAACTTCATTGTTTACCAAACCTACAATTACCGGATGCATCGATTTACGATGAGTTAACCATTGCATACGCTCCTCTTCCGTTTGAATATCATGATCAAACGTAGCAGTTGTATTTAAAACAGCATCATTATAAATCTCGGTAATGGATTTTATATCGGAAGGAATAGCAGCTCTGATTTCAAACATAATTGTAGAATAGAATCCGAAGATACAAAAACAATTTTTCAACAAATACCTGAAACACTTAATCATAACCAAGAAATTTTTTTTACTTTGTTGCATGGCAAAAACAAAAACAACTTTTTATTGTCAATCGTGCGGGGCAAACGCTTCCAAATGGATTGGAAAATGTCCTTCGTGCAACGAATGGAATACCTATGTTGAGGAAGTAGTCCCTACGGGAACCGACCATAATAAATGGAAATCATCTAACACCAAAGAAAGTAAAGCTGCAAAGCCACGCTTAATTACCGAGATAGAACTTGAATCGAGTCCGAGAATTATTTTACCCGACGAAGAATTAAATCGTGTGTTAGGAGGCGGATTAGTTCCAGGATCGTTAGCACTATTGGGTGGTGAGCCAGGCATTGGTAAATCGACCTTGCTATTACAGTTAGCCGTTCGATTAAAAAATAAAAAGATACTTTACATATCAGGAGAAGAGAGTGAACAA
>JBDKGQ010000045.1:0-7240 GCA_039798145.1 Bacteroidota bacterium | reverse complement strand
ACAATTTATTTCCATCAACAAACAAGGTATGCGCTCTTTCAAATAAAGAAGAATAATCTGCAACTATATGAACTGAGTCTGGCAAATATTGCAAATCGACAATCTGAAAACTATTGGGAGATTGGTCGTCGCTTATCAGATATGCATAATGACTATACGTTTTAATCTCTCTCCATATACATGCACCTCGGCGACCAGCAACAAAGTCGCATTTAACTGGCAATTGCGAATTAGTGATATCAATAAAATAAACTCCCGCTGTTGAACCAATTAACGCATATTCGCGACCGTTAGCTTCGTAGCCCCAAATACCGTTGTATTTAATTCCATAAGCCGGCTCCGCAACAACTGTCGAATCATACCAATTCGACTGCAAATTCATATTTAACGATTGATATGTTTGTGCATTAGCTAATCCAGTTATAAGTAGCAATAGCACGCATTTAATTTGTGTTCTCATTTGTTCTTCTGATGAATAGCCTGTTGGATTAAATCAATAAGATTACTATCATTTTTTTCATTCATACAAACCTCGATATCTATAAAAGCAAGAGGTAGATTTTGTATTAAATGTTTTAATTCAGGTGAATTAAAACGCATAAAATCTTTACGCGTAGTTAGTATTACAACAGGAGAATTTTGACTTAACAACTTATTGAATTCTGCCTTTATTTTTATAATATCTCCTGATGAAAACTGATAATGATCTTTAAAAACATATTCCGTAATTGACTTAGCATTTGAATTTGCAAATTCTAAAAATGGCTTTGGATTCGCAATGCCTGCAACCAAAACAACATGACAATTTCTTAAATAGGCAATAGGCATTTTTTCTCCGGATAAAAACTCCATCGACTCACTATAACGCATATACGAAAAAAGCACTTTTTGAATTCCATGCTCTTGGATATTAGAACGCACTACCTGCATTTCACTTGCACTAATATTCTCAGGTGATTTACTAACGATCACTACATCCGCTCGCTTAACTCCTGACTTTGGCTCTCGCAATCGTCCACCAGGCAATAACTGATCGTTATAGAATAAATCCGAATAATCAGTAATTAAAATATTAAAATCAGGCTTTACATATCGATGCTGAAAGGCATCATCCAACAAAACAATATCACACTTTTTTTCTTTTTCAATTTGCTTAATCCCCTCTACTCTTTTTTCACAAACGGCAATATTTAATTCAGGAAAAAGATTCGCATATTGCAGAGGCTCATCACCAACTTGCAAAGGACTATTATCTGATTTTACCCATTTAAAACCTTTGGTAATTCGCCCATAACCACGACTTAAAACTGATAATTGATAGTTGCTTTTTAATTGATTGATAAGATAAATTACATGCGGTGACTTCCCTGTTCCTCCAGCGGATAGATTACCTACATTAATGACGAACGATTTAAATGAATGCTGTTTTAAAACACCTATGTCAAAGAGGAAATTCCTTAAACGGACGATTATTCCGTATAAAAAAGAGAAAGGGAGCAATAAAATTCGCATAGTTTCAAAAATATAACTTTTTAAGTACACAGAGTGATTAAATTTGTCGTACTTATAAAATCGATTATGCAACTAAAAGAGATTATTCAGTTTCTAGAAGAGAAGGCGCCTTCATCCCTTCAGGAGAGCTATGATAATTCGGGACTAATCTGCGGACATCCATCCATGGAAATAAAAGGAGCTATCATCTGTCTCGATAGTACAGAGGAAGTTATTGATGAAGCTATCCGACATGGCTATAATCTCGTAATTGCGCACCACCCTATTATTTTTAGTGGTTTAAAGAAACTTAATGGTAAAAATTATATTGAGAGAACAATCATCAAAGCCATTAAAAATGATATCGCCATTTATGCTATCCATACTAACCTCGATAATGTCATCCACGGAGTAAATGCAAAAATTGCCGAAAAGATTGGCCTTGTTAATTGCAGGATTTTAAGTCCGATGAAGAACAAACTACTTAAACTAAGTACTTACGTTCCTCATGAGCATGCTGAGAAAGTAAAAGAAGCCCTTTTTAATGCTGGCGCTGGACATATTGGAAACTACTCAGAATGTAGCTTTAGTACCGTTGGAGAAGGTACTTTTAAGGGAGGAGATGGCAGTAATCCTGTTTATGGTGAAAAAAACATCCGCTTTAAAGGCCACGAAACTAAAGTTGAAGTCATCCTTGAAAGTCATAAACAACATCAGGTTTTTAGCGCCCTTCAGGAGGCCCATCCTTACGAGGAAGTTGCCTATGAGATCCTGTCTTTGGTAAATAGTTGGCAAGATGCAGGAGCCGGAATGATTGGGGAAATCTCCGAAGAAAAGGAAGCTGTTTCTTTTCTTAAAACATTAAAAATCAATATAAAAACAGAAAGCATTCGACATACAAATGCTTCCAATAAAACCATTAAAAAGGTAGCTATTTGTGGCGGTGCTGGTAGCTTTTTGTTGGAAGATGCGAAGCGCGCCGGGGCTGATATTTTTATTACGGGCGACTTTAAATACCACCAGTTTTTTGATGCTGATGGCAGTATCATTATTGCTGATATTGGACATTATGAAAGTGAACAATTCACAATTGAGCTTTTAGGTGATTGGCTTAGCGAAAAATTTCCTACATTTGCCCTCCGTTTAACGGAGATTAATACCAATCCAATTAATTACCTCTAATCATGGCTACTAGAAAGTCTAAGAAAGCAGCAGAAGCAGTTGTTGAAGTTCCAAAAAAGGCTAAACCAATTGTTCGTTCAATCGACAAAGGCGACAACAGTATTGAGCATAAGCTTCGTGCCCTTTATCAATTACAATTAATCGATAGTCAAATCGATAAAATCCGTATTACACGTGGTGAATTACCAATGGAAGTATTGGATTTAGAAGATGAAATTGCTGGACTACAAACTCGTGTGACAAACTACACTGAAGAAGCAGCTGAATTAGATGAGCAAATCAAAAATCGTAAGCAAGCGATTAAAGATGCGCAGGCTGCGATTAAAAAATTCCAGTCACAGCAATCAAGCGTTAAGAATAATCGTGAGTTCGATTCATTAAACAAAGAAATCGAATATCAGCAATTAGAAATTCAATTATGCGAAAAGCGTATTAAAGAACATACTGCTGAATTAGCATCTAAGAATTTAATTGTTGAAGCATCTATCAAAGCTTTGGAAGAAAGAAAGCTTGACTTAGAAAATAAGAAATCAGAATTAGAATCAATCGTTGCTGAAACTGAAAAAGAAGAGCAAGAACTTTTAGTTGAGTCTAATAAATCATCTGATGTAATCGAAGCTCGTTTATTAACTGCTTATCAGCGTATCCGTAAGAATGCAAGAAACGGTTTAGCTGTAGTACCAGTTGATCGTGATGCATGTGGTGGATGTTTTAATAAAATCCCGCCTCAACGTCAGTTAGATATTCGTCAGCGTAAGAAAGTTATCGTTTGCGAGCACTGCGGACGAATCTTAGTAGACGGTGATGTAATTGAATAATTTCGAATAGTAATTAATATAGCCTATTAGCAGAGCGGCGAACTTTTTTAAGTTCGCCGCTCTTGTTTTTACTCTTGATTCTTATAAAGATCCTTTTTACTTCCTTCAAATAATTCGTAGCCTAATAGTCTACAATCAATTGGTCCGTTGAAAAGTTGAATCTTTCGATTATTACGCAATCCAACTGCCTTTGCACCTTCTGGACTACCAGTAAAGATCCATGCTTTATAACCAGCATAACTCTTTTTAAATTTATCCCCTATCTCTTTGTACAATGCTTCGATATCTTCCACTTGTAGCTTTTCGCCATAAGGAGGATTAATAATAATCACTCCATTTCCTTGAGGTCGTTCAAAATCTCTGAAATCACCTAAAGACAGTTCCACCATATCTTCTACTCCTGCACTCACCACATTTTCCTTGGCTTTTTCTAAGGTGTATTTATTGATTTCGTTTCCATAAATACGTACTGGTTGCTCATTGATTCGCTCTAATTGCTTTTCACGAATGGTCTTGTATAATGCTTCATCAAAATTCAACCATTTTTCAAAAGCGAATTTTTTTCTGAAAATTCCGGGAGGAATATTAGCCGACATTAACGCTGCTTCGATAGGAATAGTTCCCGAGCCACACATAAAATCAACTAAAGGTTTATGTGGCTCCCAACCAGATAGCATAATTATTCCAGCTGCTAATACTTCACTTAATGGAGCTTTATCTACGTCAACACGGTAACCACGACGATGTAATGATTCACCACTGCTATTAATTAAAAGTGTGCATTTATTTTTATTGATAAATACATTTACTTCTAAATCGGGATCCGTCTTACTAACGTCAGGGCGTTTACCCGTTTCTTTTCGAAAGCAATCAGCAATAGCATCTTTAACCTTTAATGCCGGGTATAAATTATTATCAAACAAATCAGAATTTAATGTACATCGAACAGAAAATGTCTGATTAACCTTCATTAATTCCGTCCAGTCAAGTTTTAATACTTGCTCATATAAATCATCACCATCTTTAATAGGAAAACCGGTAAGACTAATCATTACACGAAGGGCAAGACGGCTGCTGAAATTTACTTTATAAACGAATCCTAAATCTCCAATACACGATACTGCTCGTGTATGAATTTCAACATCACGTCCGCCTAACTGACGAAGTTCTTTTGATAAAAGTTCTTCCAAACCTGCATAGGTAGAAACAACTAATCGTAAATCTGATTTCAATAACATACAGCGAAGATAGGCAAACTACAACGATTTATTTTTTAGTACACCGAAGGGTATTGAACATCCGATTGTGAGATTCCTCCCCATTCCAGCGATACCTACGTATTTTAATCTCGATAAATGATTATAGTAAACTTCATTGGTAATATTATTTGCTATCAAATAGAAATCAACGCAAACGGATTTCGATTCATACTTTGCTGAAAATCCTCCACCCAAGAGTGAGTAAGCATTGGTCATCGTTTCAAATTGATCGATACGATTTTGCTTCGCGAAGTAATCGTATTGCGCATTTACCTTTAGGCTCTTCCAATTTTTGTTCTTTGACTTGATGAATTCATAACTAAGAACCGTATTTAAGTGAAATGGAGGAATAAATGGCAATGCTAAATCTGTTTCCTGATTTACAGCCCATACATAAGAAATCTTGTTCCCAAAATGCACTTGATTTATTGGATGGTAATCGAACGACAATTCACCACCATAAAACAATGCATCCCCTTGAACATATTTAAATACGGGATAAAATTGATTATCGACTTCCTGCGTTTGATTTTGAACATTTCGATAATAAATGAATTTGTTAAACGCATTGTAAAACAGCGAAAACTCCCCACCTACTTTATCGCTTTCATAGCCCAATCCTGCATCGAATTGCCAACTAGTTTCAGGTTTTAAATCAGGATTGCCAATTTCATATCGGAAGGTGCCTTCATGAACTCCATTAGCTGATAACTCTGAAATATTCGGCACACGAAATCCACGGCCAGCATTCCATCGAAAATGTAATTTATCGGTAGCATCATAGGTAAAACCAAGTGATCCACTGATTGCATTAAATGACCGTTCAAACGAATTAAATACACCGCTTAAGCTATCAACATTTATTGATTTCCAATCGGAACGCAACCCAAAATTTCGCGACCATTTATTTTTTACTTTTTTCAGAGATGAAAAAATGCCTAATTCATTGGCTGTATAATCTGGAATTAAATACTCCTCACCTCGATTGTTGTTTTGTTGCATTCCTCCACTTAGTCCAACAACAATTTCTAAATTATCATGTTCAGGAAAGTAATATTTCGCATCACCTGTAACTGTTTTTAAATCGATAAACATGCCTGGAACAAAAGCATTGTCTTCATATTCCTGACGCTGATTATTTTGCCATCCAAAAACTGTTCTTAGGTTCCCCTTGCGTAAAAAGTAACTGCCCAGCGTTGAAATCTTATAATGATTCACTCTTTGAAAAGGCAAATCAATCGTTCGGGTTAATGCATCAGCGTTAGAAATAGAATTTCCATCATGCGTAATAAAACTTCCTAGTGAGTCGCGCTCTCCTTCAATCATTCCGAACTGCGCCTGGTATGAGCTAAAATGAAAATGCTGATATCCCCATTTTTTATTAACGCCCACCATCATACTGGCATTATCTTCATTAAACGCTGAATTATAAATAACCTCTGAAGGTGTTGAATAGGCCGCTGCATTTTTATTTGTTTTTCTAATTCTCCATACTAATCCATTTTGGTTGCCTTCAGCCATAGCTCCAATTACATACTGCTTATTGTTGGATTGATACTGACTAACGAATTCGCCATTGATAGTTCCTTGAGGAGCAGGAAATGGTTCTAAAATATTTATTACGCCTCCTATTGCATCTGAACCGTACAAGAGCGATGCTGGACCTTTCAACACTTCTATTCGCTCCGCGGAAAACTGATCAATCTCTAATCCGTGTTCATCACCCCATTGTTGTCCCTCCTGACGAACACCTTCATTAATACTAACGATACGGTTATACCCCAAACCACGAATAACAGGTTTGGCAATTCCTCCTCCGCTTGATATCGAGGATACACCTGCTACTTGTGTAAGCGCATCGGTAATATTTGTTGCTGCGGTATTTTGAATCTGTGATTTTTCAATTGGCTCTACAACCAAACTTGATTGCGCATGATTAGTTGCAAAAGAAGAACCTGTGATGATTACTTCATCCATATCTAAAATGTAAGGAGACAGAAATAATTCCAGTGATGTAATATCATTGACTATTTCTACATCAACAGCAATGCTTCCATATCCAGCCATCCGCACTTGCAACTTCAATTTTCTATTCGGAAAATTCGAAATTCGAAATTCTCCTTTCTCATTGGTAATTGTACCAATTTTAAATTCGGGAATAATAACAGAAGCACCTTCAATTACTTCATTCGTTTTTTTATCAAGGACTTTTCCCTTTAAGATTAATTGCGCCTTTACATCGCTGCAAAATAATATTACAGCAATGAAAAAGAAAATTCTTCTCATAGATTGATTAATTAAAAAATAAAACTTACTGATTGAATTTTGAAAAACAAATCAAATTATTGGCGGACCCTTATTAGAAAATGAAAGCGTAGAATAACGAGTTTTAAGTTCTAATACTCCAAATAAAATCAGAATAAAAGCAAATTGAAAAAACTGAAATGATTTAACTCCATTGTATAAGATCGGATCTCCAATTAATTCAAA
>JBDKGQ010000044.1:0-7323 GCA_039798145.1 Bacteroidota bacterium | reverse complement strand
AAATACATTAGTTTGGTTATTAGTTGTGTTATTATAGAACAGGATATTTTTATAATCTTCTCCAGTATCAAAGAAATTAGAAACCACTAAATCCTTGTTCCCATCATTATCTCCATCAAAATAAAACGGTGCTGCAACGTCCAGCATATTTGCAGGAACATTGTAACTCGGAAATGCAGAATCTTGCGAACACATGTAGGCCGAATCAGGATTTCCACAATTCTCGAGGTAAAGAACATTTGGTGATAACACGTCTCCATTCAAAAGATCTTTATCGCCATCACCATCCGAATCAAATGCGCATAAAACAGATCCAGCATGTTTCTTCTGCAATATGTCTGAATAATTTATAACCGGATTTGCTGGCAATAACGGACAAGCAGGAATTGGCGCTAAGTCGGCTGTGTTATAAGTACCCTTCAATGCAAAATAACCCCAACATTGCGGAATATTATACATTAAAAATCCATTAGGATTACCTAAAGAATCCATTGAGTAATTTTTATGATGCTCCACCCAACTTCCACTAATCGAAAATGCGAGTACATCCATATCACCATCATTATCGACATCCGATAATGCAGGCATATTTACTCGGGAGCAATATATATTGGTTGGGAAAGTACCATAATGCGTATATAGCTGCGGTACAACTAAAGTAAACTGCAATCCTTGTCCACCATTAATATCATTACGGTAACAACGAATACTTGCATTATAATAAGTAAACAAATCCATGTCACCATCATTATCGTAATCAAACGATTTAATCCAACCATCTAGATCGGTTGGAAATTTTGACACATATTCTGGTGCATAAACATAGGAAGACTTTTTACTCAATCCTTTATTTATCATCGGAATAATTCTGTTGTTGGTAGCGCTATAGGCTACTAAATCCATTATCCCATCATTGTTCAAATCCATTTCTGCAAATACTGCACTATTCAGTCCTCCACCCCAAGCATTATATAGTGGTTGATTATTAACATCATTTACATGTACCAAAGTATCACGAAAAAATGTTTGCGTTTGTGCGGTTCCTAAAAAAGGAAAGCAACAAAGAAGATAAAATAACTTTTTCCCTAAATTCATAACTTGATTATTTTTTTTAAAAACACTCTTCCATTCTGACTTACTGAAAGAAGATATGTCCCTGATATTAATTTACTCAGATCCAAATTTAAATATTGTTGATTTATTGTTGAATCGAAAATAACATTACCAACCACATCTGTCATTTTTAATTTTGCATTAATTACTTCAGAAGAAAACTTCAGCGCTAATGCATTTTCATTTATTAATGGATTTGGTGAAACTTCAAATAATAATTCAACATTTTGATTTTCTGAAATCGCATTATTCAATTGACCTAAATACCCTCTGATTCCTCCAGCACCATTACCAAGCATTAAATCTTTTTTGCCATCTAAATTATAATCGTACATAGAGAGCGTTACACGTTTAGGCTCATAAATATTATTGTACGCTGAATCAATAAGTGAAAAAATCCCGGTTAAATTATTATCAATATTCTGATAATGATAAACCGAACCTGCTTCACTTCCAACTAACAACTCATATCCATTACCGTTATCAAACAACAGTGGATTACTATAACCTGTAATTGCATTTGGTGCTGAAACATTAACGCCACCAAAATTGGATGTCTGCAATGTGAACAATAAATTACTACCAGTTGAATTGTTTTTATAAAAGTTTAACACACCACTACGTTCACCAATTAATAAATCGTTTTTTCCATCACGGTCTACATCTACAATTTGTGGAGCAGCATTATTACCAATATCAATCAACTGAAAATTCGGACTACTAAAAACGAAATTTGGAGTTGTAACTCCGATATTCTTATAATAAATTAAAGTTCCATCTGCATTACCAAGTAAAAGATCTTCATCATTATCGCCATCCAAATCACCAAAAGCAGGATACAATCCAAATTGAGCTAACGCACTTAAATTTAACCAATCGTTTGTCACAAATTGAAAACTTGCATTACCTGCAGTGCTCATGTTTTTATAAAATGATAATGAAGAATATTGTAGAATTGGGTTTGAATTATATGCATAATCATTCCCAATAATCAAATCTTTTTTACCGTCTCCATCCACATCAAAAAATGTAACGTTAGAAGATGTTCCAACATCAACCATTTGATCAATCATAAAATTATTTTTCACGAATGAAAAATCATTCTGACAATTATCGCCAATATTTTTATAGAATAAAACATTTTTTAAATCCTCTCCAACGGTTGCAAAAGGAGTAACGATTAAATCTTTAATCCCATCACCATCTGCATCAAAATAAAAAGCTGCAGGAAGATTTTGCAGATTTACACTAGTGTTATACGCAGGGAAAATAGAATCCTGCAGTACGATGACTGCAGAATCAGCATTACCTCCATTTTCCAAATACAATAAATTAGAGCCTAAAATATCACCATTGATGATATCAACATCTCCATCACAATCCTGATCAAGAACTGTCAGTACAGATCCTGAATGCAAATGATTATCACGATTAGCTAATCTATTGGTTATGCAATTCTGATTTAGCAAAGCAGAATTTGTCAAACCACTCAAACGAAAATGTCCCCAACAATCAGGTTCTACTTTATAAATCAACTGATCACATACTCCTAATGAATCGATAGAATAGTTCTTATGATACTCAATGAAATTTCCGGAGTTCGTAAATGTAAGGATATCCATATCCCCATCATTATCTACATCTTCAAAGGCAGATAGATTCACTTGTGTGCTAAAAATTGGCGAGACGCCAGCCGCATACTGACTATTAATTTGTGATGTAAGTAGTGAAAAGCTTATTCCAGCACTTTGTGTAAAATCATTTTTCCAAACGCCAATAGAGTTATTAAAATAAGTAAACAAATCTAAGTCACCATCACAATCAAAATCGTAACTACTCACCCAATCATGAATTGGTGGAATCAACGAAATATATCTTGGTGCATATTCATATTTGATTGGTGTTGCAGCGGGATTGTAAGTAAAAGTGGAAATTCTATTTCCAACACGATCAAGCACCAACAAATCATTATCTCCATCCCCATCCAAATCAATTTGAGTGAACACCGGGCTATTAAATCCACCTACTAAAGGGAACAACATAGAACCATTGCTATTTTGAAATACTGCAGTCGTATCAAGCGAAAAAAGACTGGATTGTGCTATAGCATGCATTCCGAGAAAGAAAAAAAACAGGATTACTTTAATCCTTAATAACATAAATCATTTTGGTTTTGTGTGTTGTAAAGATAAATAAACATTCTATTATGGATGGAACATTTAACGATGATTCTTACCTTTGAAAAAAACAATTTATGGCTTCATTTGATATCGTTAGCGAAGTAGATTTACAAAAACTTGACAATGCAATAAATGTCACGGTTAAAGAGTTTTCTAACCGCTTTGATTTTAATGGTTCTCATACCAGCTTAGAACTAGATAAAAAAACAATGGTCTTATTACTCGTTACCGAGAACGAGATGCGTGTAAAATCAGTAATTGACATTTTGATTTCCCGCATGATGAAGCAAGGCCTTGATAGTAATTGCTTAGACCTTGGAAAAGATGAATATGCGTCAGGAAATATGATCCGAAAGGAAATAAAAGTGAAGCAAGGAATTGATAAAGAATCAGCCAAGAAGATTGTAAAAATCATAAAAGATGGTGGATTTAAAGTTCAAGCTTCGATTATGGACGACCAGATTCGAGTTACGGGTAAAAAACTCGATGACCTTCAGGCTGTGATTGCAAAGGTTCGTGGGAGTGGATTAGAGCTTTCTTTACAATTTAATAACTTTAGAAATTAAGCTACTTTTTCACAATAGAACTATCCTGTTTTTATAAATAAAAAACCTAAATTTCTCAATTTCAGTCGTTTTTAGTTTTCACGTCACAATTTCATTGTTGAATAATTGACATTCTCGTTACGAATAACCATTTGTGCGGTTTTTTAGTTCGAGTGAAATTATTATTATTGTGGCTTACAATTTTAATCTAAATTCTAAAACAAAAAACAAAGTCATTCTTATGAGTCAGAAAAAATCAGGAGGATTACATGGCATCTTAGCTGCCATTGTTATTCCGGCAGCGTTGGTGATTGCTGTATTAATTTATTTGTTTGTATTGGGCAATCCAGCAAACTTCCAGGATAACAATCCTGAATTAAATCCATTACCAGGAAATTTCCTAGGAATCATTTACAAGGGAGGATTTATCGTTCCTGTATTGATGTCGACATTATTAATTACAATCGTTTTCGTTATTGAGCGCTTTATCACAATTGGAAAGTCTAAAGGTTCAGGACGTGTTGATTCTTTTATTCACTCAGTTCGTCAGTCATTATCAAAAGACGATTTAAATGGAGCTATCGCAGCTTGTAACAAGCAAAAAGGTTCAATTGCAGCAGTAGTTTTAGCAGGTGTAAATGCATACCAGCAAATGTCGAAAGACTCTACTCTTGATAAAGAGCACAAAGTGGCTACAATTCAAAAAGAAATCGAAGAGGCTACAACGTTAGAATTACCAATGTTATCAAAGAACTTAATCATTATCTCAACAATTGCCTCTATCGCGACTTTATTAGGTCTATTAGGAACAGTATTCGGTATGATTAGAGCGTTCGCGGCATTAGCACAAGCAGGTTCACCTGACGCTACAGCCTTAGCAACGGGTATCTCTGAGGCCTTAATTAACACGGCTTTCGGTATCGGAACTTCTGCGATTGCAATTATTTTCTATAACTATTTCACAAACAAAATCGACTCTATTACTTACGGAATCGATGAGGCTGGTTATAGCATCGTTCAAACTTTTACATCTAAACACTAATCAATTAACACAAGATCCGTATGCCAAAAGTAAAAATGCCCAAGAATAGTCCAACGTTGGATATGACTCCAATGGTTGACTTGGCATTCCTACTGGTTACGTTCTTTATGTTAACGACGCAGTTTCGTCCAGACGAACCTGTTGTTGTTGATTCACCATCTTCTATTTCAGAGAAAATTCTTCCTGAAAAAGTGATGTTGGTGACCATTGATTCTTCCGGACGTGTTTTCTTCAATCTCGAAGGAAAAGAATTAAGGAAGAATATGCTTAGCCAGATGAGTGCTAAGTATGGTGTAAAGTTCGATGAGAATGAGACAAATCGTTTTGCTGTAATGGCTACCTTCGGTATGACAGTTCAGCAATTGAAGCAATACCTACCATTGGATGAAATGGAAAGAAAGAACTTCATGAAGAAAAGTATGGGTATCCCATATGATTCATTGAATAATCAATTAGGCGACTGGATTCGTTTCGGCCGTTTAGCTGATGCTCAAAGTGCGAATGGAGCTCCAACTGATAAAGATAAAGCGTTACGATTTGCCATTAAAGGGGATGCAAATGCAAAATACACTGCAATTAAAAGGGTAATTGAGGTTTTCCAAGAAATGAAAGTAAACCGATTTAACCTAGTTACTACCTTAGAACAAAATCCTACTAATAATTAACCTTTAACCAGTCAAAGAGAAATGGCACAAATACAATCCAACGATTCTGACTCGGGTAAAGGCGGGAAACATGGCAAAGTAAGGGCGAAGAAACAGTCTACCCATATCGATATGACTCCGATGGTAGACTTAGCGTTCCTTCTACTTACCTTCTTTATGTTAACGACCACTTTTGGGAAGCCAAAAACAATGGAAATTAACATGCCTGTTAAACCACCTCCAGGGCAGGAAATTAAAAATGAAGTTAATAATGCAATTACTATATTGTTGAGTGGCGATAATAAGATCTATTGGTATTATGGAGAGTTAAAACCAGAAACCAAATTGACTTTAACCGACTTCTCTGCAAGTGGAGTTCGTAAATTGTTCCTTGATTATAACAAGCAGGCAGTTGATGAAATCAAAACGCTAAAGGAAAATGCATTAAAAACAAAAATGAATGAAGACACCTTGAAAAGTCGCGTTGTCGATATTAAAGGTAAAAAGTATGCGTTAATGGTACTCGTTAAAACTGACGACAAAGCCAAGTACAAAAATGTAATCGATATTATAGATGAATTAAACATCTGTTTAATCGGTAAATATGCGTTAGTCGACCTAGACACACGCGAATATGATTTAATAAATAACTTTCAACCAGGTCAATAATTATGTCAAACATACTTGATCCTTCATGGGACAATGTTATCAACCCAGACAGAGTTGAATTGGTTTTTGAAAACCGTAACAAAGAGTTTGGTGCTTATGTAATCCGTAAAGGTTATACTAAAACAGCATCAAGAGCTATGTTGATTTCAATCAGCTTTTTTACTCTATGTATATGCGCTCCTGTAATTTACAAATTGATTTCTGCCAATATTGAAAAAATAACGGAGAAGCCAGTTGAAGTTACTGTTGAGCTCAAAGAACCTCCTCCACTTGATAAAAACGAACCTCCTCCACCTCCTCCACCTCCTCCACCTCCAACAATTGAGACAGTGAAATTCACTCCTCCTGTAGTTGTAGATAAAGAGATTGCGGAAGAAGAACAACCACCACCACAAGAAAAATTAAATGAAACGAATGTTGGTGTTGTTACTCAAGAAGGTACGGAAGGTGCAACTGAATTACCTCCAGAGCCCGTTGCTCCAGATCCAGATGCAGACAAAGTATTTACTTATGTAGAAGAGATGCCTGCATTCCCTAATGGTGGAGAATCTGCAATGTATGGATTTATCCAAAAGAATATCAGATATCCTCAAATGGCTGTTGATGCCAATATAACTGGAAAAGTATTCGTTAACTTCGTTGTTGACCAAAACGGAAATATTGCAGAAGTAAAAGTACTTCGTGGTATTGGTGGAGGTTGTGATGAAGAAGCAATTCGAGTTATTAAATCGATGCCTAAATGGACACCGGGAAAACAAAACGGAAGAACGGTAAAAGTTAGTTTCAATGTTCCAATTTCATTCACATTAAGAAATTAATATTAACCTTAATTTTACGAAAAGAGCCTCTGAAAAGGGGCTCTTTTTTATTTTCAATGATTATTGTTTTGTAATTTCGCGACTAATCTACAACCACTACCCTTGAAAGGAAATAAAATACTTTTTTATGTAACAGCTGCTATGTCGGCTCTTTACCCAATATTCGGGATTTATATTCTACTTGCTCCAAATGTTGAGACACTATTACCAGGTAATAAGCGTTATATAATTGGAACTATGCTATTGGTTTATGGTGTATTTCGTTTTTTCCGATTGAAGTCGATGAAGAAAAATATTGATCAACAAGAGCAA
>JBDKGQ010000043.1:0-7327 GCA_039798145.1 Bacteroidota bacterium | reverse complement strand
ATTAAAGTAGGCACTGAAAACGGAATTGATATAAGCAATCAGGTTTGTAGAGCACTTGTAAGCGAGGATTACGAGGAATATGACTACCTATTTGCAATGGATACAAGTATTTACAAAACTTTATATGAAAGATCTCCAAGTCCTGAATACTTGAATAAAATAAAACTGATCTGCGATATCAACGAAAACTACGATGGAAGTAGCGATGAAAACATGGATGTCCCCGATCCATATACTGGTGATATTAATGACTTCCGAATTGTTTATAGAATGCTCGACTTGCTTTGTGAGAAATGGGCTGAAAAGCTCATAAACAATCATTCTAAATAACAATTGACTGTTAATACCTCGAAAATCTAATTAAAAACCTGTTTTTCTCTCCAAAAAATAAATGTATATTTGCCATCTATTAACTGATTTATTTTAGTATGTCATCAAACAACCACGAAGGAAACGAAAACAACGTGTCATTAGACAAAGTTGAGAACTATGTTCAGGATAACAAAAAGAGCCTAACAATCATTGTTGGTGCGGCTGTTTTAATTGTATTAGCTTACTTTTCATATACCAACTTTATCTTGGGTCCTCAAGAAGAAAAAGCTCAAAACGCAATGTTTGCAGCAGAGCGTTATTTCAGTCAAGATAGCTTAAAGCAAGCATTAAATGGTGATGGTACTTATCCTGGATTCGAGCAAATTGCTCAAGACTATGGTTCAACAAAATCAGGAAACCTTGCTCAATATTATTTAGGCATGACTTACCTAAAGAAAGGTGATTTCGAAAAAGCAATTGAGGCACTTAAGAAATATGATGCTGAAGATGATGTTACTGGTGCTTTAGCATTAGGTGGTATCGGTGCTGCTAATCAAGAATTAGGTCGTTATGATGAAGCGATCAATTTCTACAAAAAAGCTTCTGATTATGATGAGAACAACTTTACTAAGCCTTTATTCTTATTAAAAACAGGTAAAGCTTACGAGCAACAAAAAAACTATAGTGCTGCTTTAGAAGTTTACAATCAAATTAAAAAAGATTTCCCAACATGTACTGAAGCTCGCGACATTGATAAGTATATCGGTCGTGCTACTGCATTGTCAGGAAAATAAGAAATCATATGTCGACAGCACATCAATCGCTATCGCATCATCAAGCTCACGAAATGCCCAATGCCGAACCTTATAAGTTCGGCATTGTCGTAGCAGAATGGAACCAAGTTATTACAGAAGCTATGGCCCAGGGTGCAATTCGTTTTTTAATAGATGCTGGCGCAAAACAAGAAAACATTACGAGAATAAATGTCCCAGGCAGTTTTGAATTAACCGCTGGTGCATCGATGTTGGCTCAAGAAAATTACGATGCAATCATTTGTATTGGTTGCGTCATTCAAGGAGAGACTAGACATTTTGATTTTATATGTGATGCTGTTGCGAATGGCATCACTAATCTTACAATCAAATACAATAAACCATTTATATTTGGAGTACTAACAACTGATAATTTAGATCAGGCCATTGATCGTTCAGGTGGTAAGCATGGCAACAAAGGAATTGAAGCCGCAGCCACAGCACTTAAGATGGTCGCATTAAAAATCAAATAACCATGAAAAAAAATCAACTATTACTACTGGCTATTTTTTGTTTTTTCACCACTACTCTATCCGCACAAAAGAAAGCACCTGCATCATCAAAAACGCCAACAATTAAATTTTGTAATGCTTCGAGTGATACTGCAAGAACAAACAAAATGACATTGGCCAACTTACAGGAATGGTCGAATTCGCCCAAAGTAATGGTGAAATGCAGTGATGGTAAATCATATACTTTACATCAATTCGGGATACAGGTAATTGTAAAAAGCCCGATGGAAGTGAAAGATTTTGGATTAGGTTTAGATGGATTTCCAATTATGGCAAAACGTTCTATAGGCAAATTACTACCTGGAGATACTGTCTACTTAAAGGACGTTGTTGGATTCGACGATAAAGGGTCTGAGATTAAACTTCCTGGTATAGCCATCGCCGTTACTGAGTAATTCATTATTAAATTACTTTTTCCACTCCGCATACGAAGTGGGGGTCTCGTATAATCTCAACTGCACTAATTCTAGTCCAGCAGGAATCTTCTTATTTAATCGATCACGAATATCCAACATAATATTTTCACATGTTGGCTGATAACTCGTTAACAAAATTCTTGTCCAGTTTAACTCCGACCAATTCATGTTAGCATGCTCACTATTCTGACGTAAAACCAGAGCATGGTCGAATGTTTCTATGACTTCGCTTTTTACCCATTGTTTTATGTCAGTAAAATCGGCTATCATACCATCCAACGGTGCACCTGGCTCATCTAAAATTTTTCCAGCAACAGAAACATGTAGGATGTACGTATGACCATGTATATGACGACATTTACCTGGATAGTTTTCCAATGCATGCGCCATATCGAAGGTGAAGATTTTATTGAGAGTTACCATAATGCCTGCAAAAATGAATATTATTCAGCTAGCTACAAAGAATAATTATCATTATTCCAACTTCTCGCGATGCTAAATAATGCATGCAAACATAAGCTCAAGCATATTCCAGGAAACAAGATTAACCACCACGCATGAAATGATTCTTTTCCTTCTAAAATCAATGAGCCCCAAGTTACCTGATCAGCAGCTAAGCCAAATCCTAAGAAGCTTAAAGAAGCTTCCGACATAATAGCCCCTGCAAATGAAAATGCAAATACGGCCATCATCAAAGGTTTTAAATTAGGTAATAATTGTTTCAGCGTAATTCGCATCCATGATGCACCTGATAATTTTGCGGCTGCATAATAATCCATTGATTGTATTTTATGAATCTCCGCACGAACAACGCGTGCAATTTCCATCCATCCTGTTATCCCTAAAAGTAGTATTAATGTCAAAATACCTTGATGGAATATTCCCATAATTGCAACAATGAAAAACAAACGCGGCACGGATGAAAATAAAATTGTCAATTGAGATTCGAAATCTTCGAAATTAAGTTTAACACCTACAGTTGATTTATGATTCAATCTTCCGATAAAAAAGAACAAGAAAATCGACACAAGAAATAATAACACTTTAAAAATTAATGAGGCTTGAACATTAAACAACACATTAAAATCAAATAACAACAAAGGAAATAAAAGTAATAACTGCAACCACGACAATCGCATCAATCCTGTATTTGAAAATGCAGAGCCAGCACCAAGCAATAATCCAATTATCAAACTTATCAATGCTGAACAAAACCCAACAATCAAGGCATAGCGTGCACCTGAAATTATTCCTGCTAATACATCGCAACCTCGCAACGTTGTGCCTAACCAATGTCGTTTAAACATTGAATTGTTTTGTGAATCAAACGGACTTTTAAAATCGGCATTATTAAAATCACTTGCACCAGCGCGATATGGAATCAAGGGCTTAATATAAAAATCATTCTCACCTATTTGTATTTGCTCTTCATTCATAAAAGGAAATGATAGATGTCCACTACTGATTAATAAAATCGGTTTATCATTGCTTAGCAACGGCGCCATAACCGCTATCAATGTAAAAAACAAAATTATTTTATATCCCCACTTCATTCCTTCTCCTCCTTTTTAGAAAGCAATTTCCCATCTATTTTTTGCTGAAAATAATCCAATGCAACAAAACATAAAGCCGTAACTAAACCAATTAATCCAAATAAGCAAATAAGAATAGGTATATCTTGATTACGCGCAGCGGTGATTAATAAATTTCCAATTCCTGCAATTGAAAACATTTGCTCTACAATAACAGCCCCTGATAGTAAAGCAGGAAACAACAAAAACAAAAATGTCGATGACGAGTATAGCGAATTTTTCAGAACATATTTATAAACGATTGTACGATTATTTATTCCCATCATCTTCGCAGACAAAACATAGTTTTTAGCATATTCTTCTTCGAAGGAACGATACAACATCAAAGTAAAAAAAACAATTGCTCCAAATGATAATGTTATGACTGGTAAAATAAAATACTTCCATGATTTTAATAATGCCAAAATTGTTATGGAATCATTTTCTGATATTGGTGCGAATGAAAAATTTGCAGGGAACAGTTGTAATTGATAGGGATTAGCAAAAATAAAAATCAGTATCGCCCCAACAAAAAATGCTGGTATACTATAAAGAAAGTGAAAGACATTAAGTATGTAATCAACTATTCTTTTCTCCTTGTTTAAGAACAACTCCGATGCAATTACAATTGAATAAAAAATAATAACGACTATTGTAATAAGCGTAATAATTAAAGTTATGATTAAAGGTTTTTCTATAACTGAATTGACTGTACTTTTTGAAATCCACGAGCGTGAATAAATCCCGTTACCATTATTCCACCAATCTGAAAACCACAAACCAAATTGATTAGTTGAATGTAAATGAAATGTAGGAACCCATTGTTTCCAAGCTCCACTTGAATTGATGGTATTAACTGAAGCTATTGCTTTAAATGTTAAAGATTCTTTAGGGAGCAATTCAGTATATTGACGATAATAATTATTAAACGAATCAATATTTCTTGTATAAAGCAATTCGCGCGACAAGCGTTGTAATTGCAACACTTGAGAAGGCGGTATCCTCCACTCTTCATTATGAAACTGAATAAGCGATTTATATACTTTATGAATAGCATCTGGATTTCCTGTTTTACAACTCCAATAAATTAAAAAATCTTTTTCGTCGCATGCAGGTAGATATTTATAAGAATAAGGTAATGCTAGATTACTTATTGAAAAATAAAACGAAGGTAAATCGAGCCCGTATTGATGATACAATTTTAGATACGAAGGATCGTAAACTGAAATCGCATGTTGCGAAAAATTATTATTAGCAGTTACAGCTTGTAGTGGCCGGTTACTTTGATAACGCATCAACGAAAAAGAAAACGCAATTACCACAATAAACGAAGTAATAACTAAAACTATTTTGCTAATAATTCGCATTGCCTAGTTATTAACGGATGACTTATTACGAAGCGGACTTAACTCCAATGGCGAATATAAAATACCTGGACGTTCCGCATAAAACGTTGCATGATCAAATCGCTTATGTACTACACAACGACGAACTAGTCCGTATAAAAAGATATAAGGCTGCTCATCATAAATAAGCTGTTGCATTTTCTTCTCTAAAATTATTTTTTTTGATAAATCCGTCTCCTTTGCGATTGCGTTAATCAAGCTGTCGGAAGAGGCATTTCCAAATCCAGTATAGTTACTACCATTACCAATATAAGAGGCAGTTGACCATAGCTGACTATAATCTTCAGGGAAAGAAGAAGTATTCCATGAACCCATTGCTAAATCATAATTATGGGTGGAAACTTTTTCCATCCAAGTTGGATAATCACAAGCAACAGGTTTTACTAAAACACCTGCTTGTTTCATTCCTTCTGCGATAATCACCGCCATTTCTTTCCAATCAGGAGTTGTATTGAAGTAAATTAATTCAAGTGTTAACGATACCTTTTTATTATTGATCTTCTTATCTCGAATTCCATCTTTGTCTGAATCTTTCCATCCACTTGCATCAAGTAGTTCATTCGCTTTTTTTAGATCAAACGGAATTAATTTTAAATCCTGATTATATTCTTTTTTAAGTGGTGCTACAGGTCCTGCGACTCTTTTATTTATCCCCTTATTGACAACCTTAATCATATTATCTATTTGTGAAGAATAGGCAAATGCCTTTCGAACATTAATATCATTCAAAATTAATTGCTGTTTTATTCCATCGGGATGCATATTCATAGCGATGTAAGTATAACCATATGTATCTACGAATTTGCTATGATAATTTTTATTGAAGATTTTATCTTGCTGAAGCTCGAATAATAATCGTGTAGGGAAAGCGCCTGAAGCATCAAACAATTGAGAAATAAAACTAGACTTTTGCACTGCAGGATCTTGTGCTATTCGGAATACTATTTTTTCGGGATACGCTTTATTTAATGTATCATTCAATTGGGCTGTCCAGTGATTTTTCTTTTTTACAATGGATATGTACTGACCTTGCTCCCATTTTTCCAATTGATACGGACCTAACCCACTAACGAGCTTCGGATTTTTACCCATCTCCTCTTGATTAAACATTGTTGCCCACGCAACTAATTTCGGATTAGCAGACTGAATAAAATTGGTATCATTCATTTGATTAATTGAAACAGTTTGCAGTCTATTATCAAAATCAAATTTGTTTTCCTGTAAAATTGGATAGTCGCACCACATTGGAAGATTATATTCAGATGCTGATTTAAAAACGATAGTAAACTTTAAACTATCAGAAGCATCTATCAAAACATCTTTCACGTTTTCGAAAAAGAACTTATTGGACACATTATTAGTAAGCGCACATTTTGATGCTTTAATAGTGAATGTAATATCGCTTGCAGTAATCTGAGTACCATCATCCCAGGTAATTCCTTTTCTTAATCTGAAAGTAAGCGACTTATTCTCATCTGAAAAATTTGGCATTGATTCGCAAATACCAGGTCGCATGTTGCCATGTTGTAAATCGGTATTTATTAGTGCGCAATGTAAATATTGAAGTATTTCATCACGAATTTGAGACGAGCCATTAGTTGGATGCAAATTATCTGGATCCGCCAAAATATGCACATTTACCTCATTAATTTTCGACCATGAGGGATCCCAAACTTCAGAATTAGGCAATGAATAAGCTAGCTCGTATGCATTAGTAGTTTTAATTTCCTTTGATTTATCAGCATTACATGCAACTACAAAAAGAATCAAAATGAAATAGTTAAACAAAAATTGCTGAGGTGTTCTTTGCGATTTAGACATCTAACAAATATAAAATATAAGCACTGAAAAACACTTTGAATAAAATTAAAAATAAATTTTGGAGAAGTGTATTTACTTCTTACATTTGCAACCCCACATAAGGTGAGGTGCCTGAGAGGCCGAAAGGAACAGTTTGCTAAACTGTCGTACGGGTAACCGTACCGCGGGTTCGAATCCCGCCCTCACCGCCAGGTAAAATTAAAGAGTACATCGTTCTAAAATTATTAGTAGTTTAGATATCGTTCGGGGTGTAGCGTAGCCCGGTATCGCGCCACATTTGGGATGTGGAGGTCGTAGGTTCGAATCCTGCCACCCCGACAATTTAGTTCTTCGACATTTAACTTTTATTCTTTTCAGATTGTCGTTTTTTGATTAACAATGAACCCTGAAATTATCGGTTCCGTAGCTCAACTGGATAGAGCAACTGCCTTCTAAGCAGTAGGTTCCGCGTTCGAGTCGCGGCGGGACCACTTTTAC